>JBFKKS010000042.1:0-14664 GCA_041630955.1 Nevskiales bacterium | reverse complement strand
TGATTTTGCGGATATCTATTTCGAATACTCGCGTCGTGAGAGCTGGTATCTGGAGGACGGTATTGTTCGCGACAGCCAGTACAGCGTGGAACAGGGCGCAGGCGTGCGGGCGATAAGTGGCGAAAAGACAGGCTTTGCTTACTCCGACGAGCTACGCTTGCCGGCACTGGAACAGGCCAGTACCGCCGCCCGTGCTATCGCGCAGCAAGGACAAAGCGGCGCGATGCAGGCTTTCGCAGCGGGTAAATCGCCACGTCACTACGCGCCGGTTGATCCGATTCATAGCCTGTCAGTAGAAGACAAGCTGGCTTTGCTCCAGCGAGCTGACCGGGTTGCACGCGCGGCTGATCCGCGGGTGGTTCAGGTCATGGCGCAACTCGTTGCTGTGCAGGATGTCATCCTGGTGGCCGCATCCGATGGCAGCCTTGGCGGCGACGTACGACCACTGGTGCGCATGAACATTACTGTGATCGTCGAGCAGGGCGGCAAGCGCGAGCAGGCATCCGATGGTTGCGGGGCGCGCCAGGGTTACGAATTCTTTACCGATGATCGCGTTGACAACAGCGCCCGCGAGGCTGTGCGCCGCGCACTGGTACGCCTGGAGGCCGGCCCTGCGCCAGCCGGCCATATGCCGGTGGTGCTGGGTCCGGGCTGGCCAGGTGTATTGCTGCATGAGGCGGTTGGCCATGGGCTGGAGGGCGATTTCAATCGCAAGGGAACCTCGACCTATAGTGGCAGGATCGGTGAGCAGGTGGCCTCACCGCTTTGTACCGTGGTGGATGATGGCACCCTGGCGGATCGTCGTGGTTCCCTCAATATCGATGACGAGGGGACGGCTGCGCAGTACAACGTACTGATAGAAAACGGCATGTTGCGCGGTTACATGCAGGACAAACTCAACGCGCGCCTGAGTGGTGTGGCGGCAACCGGAAACGGGCGCCGCGAGTCCTTTGCCCATTTACCCATGCCGCGCATGACGAACACCTACATGCTGGCAGGGGAGTCCGATCCTAACGAAATTATCGCCTCGGTCGACAGAGGGCTATATGCGGTGAATTTCGAGGGTGGTCAGGTCGATATTACCTCGGGTAATTTCGTGTTCTCGGCTTCCGAGGCTTACCTCATTGAGGCTGGTAAGGTCACACGCCCGGTGAAGGGGGCAACGCTCATTGGTAACGGACCTGAGGTATTGGGGCAGGTGAGCATGGTAGGCACCGATCTGGCTCTGGATGCAGGTATTGGCGTATGTGGCAAGGATGGGCAGAGCGTGCCGGTTGGGGTGGGCCAGCCAACCCTGCGCATTGACGGGCTGACGGTCGGTGGCACGGAAGGCTAAGCGCCGCTCGGACCACCGTGGTAGCTTCCGGGTAATCGCCGGACGCTGGCGCGGACGGCGGCTGAACTTTCTTAACGATGGGACCGTCAGACCAACGCCGGATCGTATACGCGAGACCGTCTTCAACTGGTTGGCCGATGATATCGACGAACTGCGCTGTATCGATCTGTTTGCCGGCAGTGGCGCGCTGGGTATTGAAGCCCTGTCACGCGGCGCGGGCAGTGTGACTTTTGTCGATAGTCAGGCCCGGGTCCTCGCCAACATCCGCAGCAACCTGACCCTGTTGGGTTCGCCTGCCCAGGAGAGTGGAAACTGCTACCAGGCAGCAGCCGAGGACTTTCTCGCACGTGAGAGTGCGACCTACGACATTGCCTTTGTAGACCCGCCTTACGGGCAGGCAATGGTTGAACCCCTGTTGGTTGCCCTGGCGCCCCGGCTTGCCGTGGCTAACCGGGTATATGTAGAGTGCGAGTCGAGCCTTAGGTTGTCCTTGCCGGCCGGCTGGCAGCAACTCAAGGCCAAGCGCGCCGGACAGGTCGGTTATTATCTGCTCAGTTATTCACCCGATACGGCATGACTCCCCACCCAGCAGGCATGGATACAAATCATGGATAAACCGGTTATCGCAGCCTACTCTGGCACCTTCGATCCGATTACTTTCGGGCACGTAGACGTGATTACGAGGGCAGCACGCATGTTCAGTCACATGATCGTTGCAGTGGCGACCAACTCGGGAAAATCGCCATTGTTCAATATGGACGAGCGCGTCGATCTTTGCCGCCTGGCGTTGTCACATGTGCCGAATCTGGAAGTAATCGGCTGGAGTGAGCTCATCGTAAACCTGCATCGTGAACGCGGCGTGGGCGTATTGGTGAGAGGAGCGAGAGGCGTGGGTGACTTTGAATATGAAAAACAGATGGCACTGATGAACCGGCACCTGGAGCCCAATATAGACACCATTTTGCTGGCACCGGCACCGCAGTACACGCAGATATCCTCTTCACTGGTGCGAGAAATCGCAGGCCACGGAGGTGACCTGACAGGACTGGTGCCAGATGTGGTGGTTGAACGCATACGCGAGAAAGCCAGCTAAACGATGGCGCTCAAGATCACTGATGCCTGTATCAACTGCGATGTATGCGAGCCGGTTTGCCCGAATGAGGCGATCTACGCTGGTGAACTGATCTACGAGATTGATCCGCAGCGCTGTACGGAGTGCGTCGGTCATTTCGATACGCCGCAGTGCCGTGACATCTGCCCGGTGGACTGTATCCCCAATGATCCGGACCATGTCGAAACCCGCGAACAGCTACAGCTTAAATACGCACGCTTGATGGGGGAAGCATGAACCTGCGCATTCCGGACCGCTTTCAACGCACGGCATTTTCGTCGTTTTCTCACGGCGGGTTAAAGCAAGTCGCAACGCTCAGCCTGGGACTCATTGTCCTGGTCTGTTCTTCTGCTACCTGGGCCTCTGCCTCGACCCAGCCGCCTGGTGCGGCCATTGCCAGTGCCCACCCGCTGGCGACCAAGGCCGGTTTCGAGATTCTGGAAGCAGGCGGAAATGCATTTGATGCGGCCGTGGCAGTCAGTGCTGCCCTTGCAGTGGTCGAGCCCTCCGGCTCAGGGATCGGCGGTGGAGGTTTCTGGCTCCTGCACCGCGCCAGTGATGGTTTTGCAACCATGCTCGACGGGCGCGAAAAGGCTCCGCTGGCCGCACAGGCTGACATGTATCTGAATCAGGACGGTAGTGTCGATCGACTGCGCTCCATCAACGGGCCACTGGCAGCCGGCATCCCAGGCCTGCCCGCAGCACTGGTTCATCTTGCCGAACATTATGGTGTGCTGCCGCTGAAACGCTCCCTGGAGCCGGCCATCCGATATGCCCGTGACGGTTTCAGAATGGATGGCAAACTCTTCAAATTGATGGCCTGGCGGCGTGAGGTGATTGCGCAGTCGCCGGCAGCGGCAGATATTTTTCTTCGTTTAGGTTGGCCGCTCCCACCGGGTTTTAAGCTGAAACAGGCTGATTTGGCTAACACGTTGCAGCAGCTAGCGGACAACGGCCGAGCCGGTTTTTATGGAGGTTTTGTCGCCAAGCAACTCGTCGGTGGGGTGCAGGCCGCGGGTGGCATCTGGACCCAGCGGGATCTGGATGAATACCAAGTAGTCGAGCGTGAGCCCATCGTGTTCGAATATCGTGGCAAACGGATTGTTTCGGCCGCTCCGCCTTCTTCGGGTGGCGTGGTTCTGGCTATCGCGATGCAGATTCTTCAGGGCTACGATGCCAAGTTGCTACAGAGTCCGCTGCGCGAGCACCTGGTGGTGGAGGCTATGCGGCGGGCTTACCGTGATCGTGCGCAATATTTGGGGGATCCCGATTTCGTAGAGATGCCTATCAAGCGATTGGTTGATCCGGTTTATGCACGCGACCTGCGCCTGGATATCGATCTGGACAAGGCTACTCCAAGCGCCCAGCTCGGACAGCCGTTGGCCTCGCAGGAAGGTGACAATACCACCCACTTCTCAATACTGGACGCGCAGGGTAATCGGGTGGCTGCGACCCTGTCGATCAATCTACCGTTTGGTTCTGGCTTTGTGCCGCCCGGCACCGGGGTTTTACTTAATAACGAGATGGATGATTTCGTTGCCAAGCCCGGTGTGCCCAATAGCTACGGGCTGGTCGGTGCCAAGGCCAATGCGATTGCACCGGGTAAACGCATGCTATCAAGTATGAGTCCGACTTTCGTAGAGTCGGGGGAACGAATCGCCATTATCGGCACGCCCGGTGGCAGTCGCATCATCAGCATGGTCATGCTCGGCATTCTGGAATTATTTGATGGTCGCAGTGCAGAAGAAATCGTTGCTCAGGGCCGATATCATCATCAGTACTTGCCCGACGAGATTCAGTACGAGGCCGACGCGCTCAGCTCCGCGCAACGCAGGGCACTGACCCAGCGCGGGCATGCCCTGACACCGGTATCTCGTGAGTACGGCAACATGCAGTTGGTGATCTGGGACAAGCAGGAGGCTCGACTGCAGGCTGCCGCCGACCCGCGGGGCATAGGGAGTGGAGAAGTGCGCTATACGCCGTCGGATAACAGTCAGGAACCTGATTAACGACCGGGTTGGCGTAACTGGTATTCACTACGTAGGTTGCAACGAGGTGACCTGCGGTGTCTTTAAGTTTCCCGGCCAGTTCAAAGATCGCCTTGCCTTTGGCCTCGGCATCGGTCCGCTAGATTTCACCCTGTCTGGAGCGCGGGAAACTGGTCGGTATTACGTTAAGCCACGCAGTACTCGCGACAATCAGGTTAAAGCGTTATAGCCAGCCATGCCCACAGGAATTTTGCCATCAGATGCAAAAACTGATCGGTATGAAAACCGAACCATCCCTCACCCTTGGCGAAGTCGGTCATCCAGTGTGCAACGACTTCAGCAATTCCTAGCCAGATATTTTGCGTGATGATCGCAACGCCGCCACCGTGCACCAGACAATGCGCCGTGAGCACATGAACCCAGATCAGATCGGGACGAGCACTGGTAGAGGAAGGTTGGCGGGCGCTGCGCACCTTGGAGTGCACCATCCAGTCGCCCTGCAAGGGGAAGTCTGCCAGTGCATGCCACACCAGCAAAAAAAACATCATAGGCCAGAAGGATAACTCCAACATGGGCATGGTCTCGCTCCCCTCGCACTCGAGCCTGACCTAAGCATACGCATCATAGCGTGGTGGGTACAAGCAATTATTGCTAGTCTGAACGATGATTTGACCCGCCCGGGTCGCCTGCATTGAGGAACCGCCATGCGTTGTCCCGACTGTGACCAAGACAATCCAGCAGCGGCGCGGTTTTGTAATTCCTGCGGTGCAGGACTGCCGGTAGGTTGCCAGAACTGCGGGCACGAGAATCCTGCAGGTGCCCGTTTTTGTAATAGCTGTGGTGATTCGCTGGCCAGCAATCAGCCGAGCATACATGCGGCACGCGGTGCGCCGGGCAGCTATACACCACGACACCTGGCTGAACGCATTCTGACCAGTCGCAGTGCCCTGGAAGGCGAGCGTAAACGGGTAACGGTCCTGTTTGCCGATGTGAAGGGCTCAACAGAACTGGCTGAAGAGCTGGGCGATGAGGAGTGGCATCAGCTGCTGGATCGTTTTTTCGCCATTCTCACAGCTGGCGTGCATCGTTATGAAGGCACAGTTAATCAATACACCGGTGACGGCATCATGGCCCTGTTTGGCGCGCCGCTGGCCCATGAGGATCATGCCATGCGCGCCTGCCGCGCGGCACTTGAAATGCAGCAGGAGCTCCGCGCCTATGCAGATGAATTGCGTGTTACTCGTGGCTTGAACCTGTCCGTGCGGACAGGGCTTAATTCCGGCGAGGTGGTGGTCGGAAAGATCGGCGATGATCTGCGCATGGACTACACGGCCAAGGGGCAGACCGTGAATCTGGCTGCACGCATGGAGCAGATCGCAGAGCCAGGGCGCATCTATTTGTCGCGTTTCACAGCCAGTCAGGTTGAGGGTTACTTCAAGCTGCGCGACCTGGGCGCTATGCCGATCAAGGGCATCAAGGAACCGGTGAATGTTTACGAGCTAGAGGGTGCCGGAGCCTTCAAGACAAGACTGGATGCATCCCGCTCCCGTGGCCTGTCCCGCTTCGTGGGAAGGGCGCAGGAATTGAACCAGCTGGAGGCGGCCTTGCAAGCGGCAATGGCGGGCGACGGACAGGTCATGGCCGTGGTTGGTCATGGTGGTATAGGCAAGAGTCGCCTGTGCTTTGAACTTGCTGAACGGGCCCGTGCACGTGATATACCGGTTTACACCAGTACCGGCGTGCCCTATGCGAGTGCCTTGCCGCTCTATCCTGTTCTGGGGTTGTTACGCAGTTACTTTGGCGTTGATGAACAGGACAGCCCGGTGGAACAACGACGCAAGATCGCAGGGACGCTGGCCTTGATCCATGCGGATTGCAAGGAAGATCGCCAATTACTGTTTGAGTTTCTGGATGTGGCAGAAGCGGGGGCGGCTGCCTCAGGTGTACCACCGGAGTTACGTCAACAGCGTCTGTTCGAAATGATGCGCAGCGTTATCCCGGGGCGCGATACGCCCTGCGTCATCCTGATCGAGGATCTGCACTGGGCAGACCCGGCAAGCGAGGCCTTTCTGGCCGAGTTGAGTGGCGTGATTAAAACCAGCCGCAGCCTGTTGCTGCTCAATTATCGGCCCGAATATGTGGCCGACTGGCTCAACGGCAAGCTGGACAGCGAGATTGCGGTTACAGCATTGTCGGCTGAGGAAGTGGGTGAGTTAGTAACCGAGTTACTGGGTAGCGATGCTTCATTGGTGGGCGTCGCCGAACGCATTCGCCTTCAGGCTGCCGGGAATCCCTTCTTTGTGGAAGAGGCAATACGTAGCCTCGTAGAACTGGGCCATATTGGCGGCGAACAGGGCCATTACAAGTTGCTCATACCCATCGACGACACGGTCATCCCTGACACGGTGCAGGGCATTCTTGCCGCCCGCATTGATCGCCTGGAAGAACGCGACAAGGAGGTGCTCGCCTATGCATCGGTGATCGGCAAGGAATTTACCCAGCAGCGACTAGCCGGGCTACTGCCACTAGAGGGCGAAGCGCTGGGCGAGAGTCTGAACACCCTTGAAGAAAATGGCTTTGTCCATACTGTCGAGACGGTTGGCGAATACCATTTCTGCCACCCGCTGACCCAGGAGGTCGCTTATCGCAGCCAGCTGTCGGAGCGTCGTGCCGGTATTCATGCGCGACTGGCTGAGGTCATAGAGGCTGAACTGGGCAATAAACAAATGGATGAACGCAGCCTGCTTCTGGCACATCACTGGACCCAGGCTGGCGAGGTGCTCAAGGCAGCCCACTGGCAGTGCCAGGCGGCGCTGTTCGAGGGTGCGATGCGTGAATCACAGGGAGCGCTCGGGCGATACCGGACCGCGAAGGAGCTCGCAGACAGGGGGCCAGCAGGGCCGGTACGTGATCGACTGGCGGTGCAGGCGCGCGCGGGCATCGTGCGTACATCATCTCTCCTGAAGGTCCCGCAGGAGGAGTCCAGCAGTGCCTACGAGGAGGCCATGGCGCTGGCGCGCAAACTTGATGAACCGCTGCTGGTTGCCGAGCTGCTGATCGCACACGGCAGTCTGGAGTTGCAGCAAGGCAATTCAGACAAGGCCGTTGAGCAAACCAGTGAGGCTCTGCAGATTGCCCGAGAACTTAACAATCCGACCCTGGTGGCGCGCTTTCGCATTCCGATCCTGCTGGCCTACTTTTCGTCCGGGCGCCTTTCCGAGGGTCTGGAGATTCTCAACGAACCAGGCCAGGCGCCCTGGTATGAGGGGGCAATGAACGAGGATAATTTCCTTTCGCGTGCGTTTCGTGCCCTCATGCTGACCTACATGGGACAGCTCGACTTGGCCAGGCGTGAACTGCGGCAGGCCATCGAGGTGGAAGGCGAAACAGGGCGCACCGTAAGCTGGATGCATGCCAATCTGGTAGACATTGCAAAGGTAAGCGGGCGCGCTGAAACAGCCATGCGCGAGGGACGACATGCCGTGGAACGAGTTGAGCAGTTCGGAAGTCCGTTTTTCAAGGAAGTGGCCTTTCGTTCGCTGGCGATAGCCCATGGGCTGAATGGCAATTGGCAGGAAGCAGCACGATTGCTCGAAGAGTATCTGCCATGGGTGCGACAGGGTGAGGCGGCGCATCAGTTCGAGGCAGTACATCTGGCGAATCTGGCCGAGGCCTATCTCGGCCTGGGACGCTTGGATGCGGCCCAGAAAACGGCCGAAGAGGCTCTGGCCTCCGCACTGGAGTCGCATACACGCATCTGGGAATGCCAGGCACGCTGGATCCTCGCCAGGATATTGCGACATCGCGGACAGGCCGCCGCCGCCACAGAGCAAATGGACCTGCTCGATATCCTCATTGAACGTACCGGTGCGGTTAGCTTTACCCCATTCGTGCTGCGTGAGCGGGCGGAACTGATCACGGAAGATGAGACAGGGAAAGAGAAAATGGACTTGCTGAATCAGGCTATCGAGCGCTTCGAGGCGATTGGTGCTGATGCTCAGGCACAAGTTCTGCGCGTTGAGCTAACAGCCGTAGCCAAGAGCGCAGCCAGTGGCTGAAGCAAAACCGATGAACTGTAACGCCTGTGGGCATAGCCCGCCGGCCGATTCCGTATTCTGCAATCAATGTGGTATGCGCCTGTTGCGTGCACCAGATGAACCGCGTAGCAAACAGCGTAGTTACACACCAAAGCATCTCGTTGAAAGGGTGCTGACCATGCGTTCAGCCCTGGAGGGTGAGCGCAAACAGGTCACTGTGCTGTTTGTGGATGTGCAGGGATCCGTGGCCATGTCCGAGCAGGTGAACCCGGAGGTCTGGCATCAGATCATGGATCGCTTTTTCATGCTTTTGTCGGATGGTATTCACAGCCATGAAGGCACCATTAACCAATATACCGGCGATGGTGTCATGGCTCTGTTCGGTGCGCCGATCGCTCATGAGGATCACGCGCGACGTGGTTGCCTGGCGGCCTTGAATATTCGTATGCGTATTGATCGCTGGAGCGAGGAACTGCTGGACGAGTATGGCATTGAGTTCAAAGTGCGCATGGGACTCAATTCAGGCGAGGTGGTGGTGGGGCGTATCGGTGATGACCTGCGGATGGACTACACCGCACGCGGGCATACCGTTGGCCTGGCGGCGCGCATGGAATCAATGGCCAAACCCGGTCGTATCTACCTGAGCCAATTCACGGCGGCACTTGTGAAGCGCGAGTTCGAACTCAAGGATCGTGGCGATGTGCGTATCAAGGGTGTTTCTCATCGCGTTAAATTGTTTGAGTTAAGGCATGCCGTACAGCGCAGCAGCGCTCGCTTCAAGGCGGCAGGCGGCCGAACCTCTCCATGGGTCGGGCGCTGGGAGGAGATGGCGATTCTGGACTCTGCGCTGGAGCGAGCCCAGATGGGAGAAGGCCAGGTCGTGTGTCTCACAGGGGCACCGGGTCTGGGCAAGAGCCGGCTGTGCTACGAATTTGCAGAACAATGCCGGGAGCGTCAGATTCCGGTCTATTCAACGCGCGGCGTTTCGCATTACAAGGCTGCGCCGCTCGCACCGTTCGTTGAGTTCGCCCGCAGCTATTTTGGGGTGAACGAAGAGGATGACAGCGATACAGTGCGGGAGAAGCTGACGGTGCGACTACAGGCTCTGGATGAAAGCATGCTCGATTGTGCTGACGTACTCCATGACCTGCTGCGTCCGGCAAAAGAAGGCAGTGTCAGCAGTGAACACCAGGCGCGCATGATCCAGTTGCTGGAGGTGCTGGGCAGGATGGTACAGGTCGGCGTTCTAAATGAGCCGAGCGTTATTATCATTGAAAACCTGCAATGGCTGATGGATGAACCGCAGTCGCGCTTGCTGCTGGTCAATGCTGTACAGGCCATTCGCGACCGGAATGTATTGATCGTTTTGACCATGCGCCCAGAGTACCGGCCCGATTGGCCGCACCATGACCATGTGCAGTTCGTGGAACTGGAAGGTCTGGCCGATAGGCCGGCGCTCGCCATGCTGGATGAGTTGATGGGCAAGAGCGAACAGCTGGAGCCCCTGAAACGTCTGATCATCCGCCGCAGCGGAGGAAATCCGTTATTCATGGAAGAGCTGCTCGGCGCACTCCTGGACGAAGGAACGCTTGAAAAGGCGCGTGATGGTTTACGCCTGAAGGCCACGGTCGATGAATCGATGCTGCCCGCCGAGGTGCAAGCAGTGGTTGCCGCGCGACTGGATCGTTTGGCAGAGGCTGACAAGCGTTTATTGCAAATCGCTTCGGTTATCGGCAAGCGCTTTAGAGAAGATCTGCTGCTTGCCCTGGCCGATATGGAGCCTGACGTTTTCCAGGTCGCCTTGCAGCGGCTTCTTGATACTGGCTGGGTGTATAAATCGCGAACAGAAGTTGAGGTTGAGTACGCGTTTCACCAATCTCTGGTCAGGGATGTCGCCTACCACAGCCAGTTGGCGGAGAACCGCAGTCGCATTCACCGGGCCATCGCTGAACACCTGAGCCGAGATTCGGCTTCCATGGAAGGCGCACAGATGGGCCTGACTGCCCATCATTTTGCTGAGGCTGGAGATTTGCTAATAGCGGCCAGTTGGGAAGCCCGGGCAGCGGAGTGGTATGGGCAACGCAATATCGAGGTCGCGTTGCGACACTGGCAACGCCTTATGGCCATTGTGCCAGATCTGGAGCAGGGTCCGGATCGTTGCCGTATCAGCCTGCAGGCCCATGCCAGGGTGATACATCTGGGCGCGCATCATGGACTCGACCCGGATAAGGCAGATGCCCTGATTGATGCCGGCTGGAAACTGACGACAAGTTGCGATGATCCGATACTGATAGCTTATTTTCTGCTCGCCTGTGGCGGCTCCAAACAGACGCGAGGGGACATCAAGGAGGGGCTGGACTATTTGCAGCAGGCCGAGGAAGTTGCTGCAAAGGTGAAGGTAATGGGCGTAAGGGCCGCCATTCGCGCTGGCAAAGTGCACGGGTTACTGAACAGTGGCCAAATTGGAGAGGCCCAGGAGGCGGCGGCAGAAGGTTTGGACTGGTTGCGGGATGAGGTGAGCCAGGGGGCGGGTTTGCTGGGCCGTAGCCCCTACCTGTCTCTGCTCATGTACCAGGGACTGGCACAAGCCTACCGAGGCGATTTCAAGGCCGCCTTGCAGCTGGCTGAAACTGCCCTGGAACCGGCGCGTAGCCGGGGCGAAACCCAGCTACAGGCTTTGGGGCTGATTATTCAGTCGCTGGTTGCCGGCGAGCGGGGTCATTCACGCAAGGCGCTGGGTTATGCGCGCGAGGCGCATGCCCTGTGTAAACAGGCTGGCAATAAGGTGGTTATGTACACGAGTGTACTGGCTCTGGGCAGGGCCAGTTTGCTGGCCGGTAATCTGGGGCGCGCCCAGAATTTACTCGAAGAGGGGTTGAAGGACTTACGGGCCGGCAGCGTGGGTTATCACGAGGAACCACGCTTCATTCTTCTGCTGGCGCGTGTACACCTGGCCATTCAGGATTTTGCCAAGGCGCGCGCGCTGGCCCGTGAGGCGATCAAGCTCACTCGTCGACGTGGTATGCCGCATCTTGAGGCGGATGCACACCTGGTTAGCGCTGAAGTGACCCTGGCAGCCCGGGGTACGGGCGCCGGTATGGAGGCCCGCGATGCACTTAAGCGGTCCGAAAAACTTATTGAGCAATCACAGGCACATTATCTTATTCCCCGTTGGCATCTGGCCCACGCCGATCTGGCAGAACTACGCAGTGACAGCCAGTTGATGCAGCAGGCGCTTGAGTCTGCGGTGGAGTGGCTGGAGGAAGCGGGCGCCAAGCTGCGGGTCAAGAAAATCAAGACGCGGCAGAAGGACAGCAAGTCGGTTAAGCTAAATAAATCCAAATAAACGGTTGTCTACCAGCTAACCGCTAAATCGGGGGGCGTATGTACATGCGGGTTTTTGCCATCTTCTTCACCGGCATAGGTTTGACCCTGGCTGCTGGCATTACTGCTGCGGATGACACCGCGCGAACAGCTGAGGATATTCGGCAGTGCTCGCGGCAGAACTTTCCCACCCAGACTTCTGTTCAGACTTTTGATCTCAGCAGTACAGATGCCGCGGGTGGTGTGATGAAGCTGGAAGGCAAGCTGAACTGGCGCAAGGGTGAAGACGGTCTTGCAGAGATCAACATCTGCTTTCGAAGTCCGGTCAAATATTCGGGTACCTGCTATCTGGTGCAGGAGAAAACCGATGGTGACGATATCTTTGTCTACCTGCCTGCCCTGAAACGGGTTAAACGCGTGGTTGGCAACGCCAGTTCACAGACACTGCTGGGCACCGATCTGAGCTACGAGGACCTCAAGCAGCTACAGGGAATCGCTGCCGGCGGCACATTGACACGGTTGCCAGATACCAGCCTGGGCGAAGTGCCGGTATACGTGCTTGAGGGCAAGCCTGCGATCATTGAAGGATCGCCTTACTCACGCGTCGTGAGTCATATCGACAAGCCCAGCTGCATTCCGTTACAGGTCGACTTCTATGAAGTAGGCAACACGCATAGAAAGCGACTGCTTGTATCACGTGAAAATCTGGTTCAGGTTGATGGCCGCTGGCAGATACGCAGCATGGTTCTGAGGGACATGCGGGATTCAACGGAGACATCGGTAGACCTGGGAGAGGCTGCCATTGATGGCACGATTGCCAAAAGGGTGTTTAACAAGAACAGCTTCTACTTCCTGAATTAACCGTTAAACTGGTGCCACGAACAAAACCCAGAACCAGTAACCACGAACGATTACCTCAGGGGCGAGTTAGACATGCGCGAGAATGCCGAGTCCCTATTGTCCCGTTGGTATCGTTTCTCGGCGCGCCGTACGGATGTCATTCTGGGTACGGTTATCCTGCTGACGCTGGTAGCCCTGACCCAGATTGTTGATATTGCTGAGCACAAGCTACGTCTGCAGATTGATCCATCCATCAATCGACTATTGCCCAGCGATGACCCTGGACTCCGATTCCACGAAAAGACACTGAAGCGCTTTGGCAGCGATGAAACGATCGTCGTTGCGCTGGGCGGCTTCGAGATTTTCAGTGCCGATGGCATGGCTAGGCTGGACCGTCTGACCCGTGCTTACGGGGCACTGCCCTACGTGCATCATGTATTGTCACTCTCAAATGCCCCCAATGTGCGTGCCGATGGGGATGTGCTGGAACTGGGCAACTTTTCCAAGCTGGATTTGAGTCAGCCGGAACTGGTCGCACGCATGCGTGCGGACATCGACGCCAATCCCCTGTATCGGGGCACCCTCTTATCACCCGACGGAAAGATGGCAGCCATCGTGGTTTACTTCCGTGATCTGGAAGATAAGGCTTTCCTGGAGCAGAACATTGTCGGGGAAATTCAGCAGATGGCCGATTCAGCCGTGGCTGAAGGAGGGGGACGAGTCTGGGTGACCGGTACTCCCGTGGTCAAGGCAGCGACCTCAGCGGCACTGCTGAAGGAACTGACCGTCAGTATGCCGATTATTGCACTGGTTCTGGCCGGTTTTCTGTTGCTCGCCTTTCGGAGCGTGCGAGGCATCCTGCTGCCCGTATTAACGATCACCATTGCACTGTTATGGGTGCTGGGCCTGATGGCGTTTTTTGGGCGGCCCCTTAACCTGATCACGACGCTGGTGCCGCCCGTTATCATGACCATCGGCCTTGCCTACGGCATGCATGTGCTGAGCGAGTATTACAGCGAGTGGGAGGAAGGGGATGATATCAATGAACATATCTTCCGTTTGCTTGAAGCGGTCGGACTGCCGTTACTGGTAACGGGCATGACGACCGCGGCTGGTTTTCTGGCCCTGGCCCTGAGTCCGCTGGCAGCCATTCGCGAGTTCGCCGTACTTTCGGCGGTCGGTATTCTGTCGACCGTGGCTCTTTCACTGACCTTCCTGCCCTCAGCCTTGCGCTATCTGGGTTGTCCCCCCTTACGCAAGTTGCCTGGGGAGGCAATATTCGCGGCAATGGCCAGCGGGTTGGCCAGTTTTGATGTCGCTCGCCGGCGTCTCATCATGTCTGTGGCCCTGTTGCTTATGGCCATTGCCCTGTACGGCGCAATGGATATAGAACCGGGCACCAATTACATCGACAATTTTCCGCAAGATTCACAGGTGCGTCAGGACTATGACGCCATCAATGCTGGCCTGGGCGGAGCCAATTCCTTCAGCGTAGTGCTGACAGCGGCAATCCCGGATGCTTTCGTGAATCCTGCTGTGTTGCGGGAAGTCAGCGAGCTGCAGGCCTGGCTTTTGGAGCAACCGGAGATTGGTAGCGCCCAGTCGATTGTTGATCATCTCAAGTTGATTAACCGCACCCTGAACGAAGGCGATCCCGCTGCTTACAGGATTCCCGATACGGATGTTGAGGCAGCGCAGCTTCTGATGTTTGGCGGGGGCGACGAGATCAAGGGCTTTGTGGACAATCGCTTCAGGCATTCCCAGATCAAGTTACTGGCAAATGTTCAGGGCACGGCAGAAATCAGTGCCTTGCTGGAGCGCATTGAGGAAAGGCTGGGGCAGCTGTCACCCGTGATGGTCGGGCGAGTCACCGGCAGTTCGGTACTGATTACCGATGCGGTTGAGGCCATTGTTTCCGGACAGTGGCTTTCAATTGGTACCGCCCTGCTGGTGGTATATCTCGCACTGGTTACCCTGTTTACCTCCTGGAAGGTGGGATTTCTGGCCTTGTTGCCCAATGTCCTGCCC
>JBFKKS010000041.1:0-14856 GCA_041630955.1 Nevskiales bacterium | reverse complement strand
ATCATGTTTTGCCAATCGGGGTGACCACCACCCCACGCAAACCGCAACTGTATTCCGCGGGCCTGGGCTATGGCACGGATACCGGCCCGCGCCTCAACCTCGGCTTTGACTGGCGACGGGTTAATGCCAAAGGTCACCGGGCCGGTGCCAATCTCACCCTGTCCGGCGTCAGGGAAAGCCTCTCGGCCCAGTACCAGATTCCGATCGCGGATGTGCGCAAGGACACGCTCAGTTTCGGTGCCAATGTGCTCAGCGAAGATGCCGGCGACGGTATCAACGAGGAAAGGGAGCTGGGCATCACCCACACCACCAGCTGGCAGGGCTGGCGCCGCAGCCTGTACCTGACCCTCGGCCAGAATATCTCCACATTTGAAGCCGACCGACAGCGCTTCGACCTGGTGATTCCGGGCATCACCCTGACCCGCACGCGCAGTGACAATCCCATCTATCCACGCAATTCCATCGGCTTGTCACTGGACGTACACGGGGCGCACCAGAACTGGTTCTCCGATGCCACCTTCCTGCAGGGCCGGCTGCTGACACGTTACATACGCCCGCTGCTGGATGACAAGACGCGCCTGATCCTGCGCGGCGAGCTGGGTGTAACCGGCCTGGATGAAGCCACCGAACTGCCGCTGTCACAGCGTTTCTTCGCCGGCGGCGATCAAAGTGTGCGTGGCTACAAGTACCAGTCGCTGGGCGATACCAATGAACTGGGCGAGGTGATTGGCGGTCAGTACCTGCTGGTGGGCAGTATTGAGGTAGACCGGCTGGTCTGGAATGACTGGGGCGTGGCCGCGTTTATTGATGCCGGTAACGCTTCGAACGACAGCCGTGCCGAACTCCTGAAAGGCGCGGGACTCGGCCTGCGCTGGCGCTCGCCGGTAGGGCTGATACGCCTGGACCTGGCTACACCGCTGGATGAGCCACCCGATGGCGATCGCTCGAATTACCGGATTCATTTCGGGATCGGCGTTGAATTGTGATCAGAACGTTTTTTTTAGTGCTGGGACTGGGCATACCCCTGCTGCTGGGCATCGCTGTCGTGGGCCTTTTTACGACCGAAACCGGTCTGCATGTCGCGTGGCGCATCGCCGTACCCCTGCTTCATTCGCTGGCCGACATCGACATGCAGGCCGAGCGCATCGGCGGCCGCCTGCTGGGGCCGGTTACGGTAACCGGATTCAGCTATCGCGACCCCTGGGTCCTGGTTGAGGTCGACCAGGGCGAGATTCACTGGCAGCCACGGCAGCTATTGCGTGCCCGGGTGCACATCGACGAGGTTGCCGCGCATGAAGTGCGGGTGCAGCTGCAGCCCGCCACCGGCGAAGACGAGGCGTCCGGGGACCCCGATCCGCTTCCCGTGACCGTGCACGTCCAGAAGGCTGTCGTCCACAGTGTGCGCTTTCAACTCGACCCTGACAGCGATGTCTGGCAATTCAGCGAAGCCAACGCCCATGTGAAAGTACTGGAAGATCGCGTGGTCGTTGAACAGCTCACCACCCAGGCCTATGGAATAGCGGGGCAGGCCCAGGGCTTTATTGGCTGGCATGGCCGTTTCCCCCTGGCACTGGATGCCGCGTTCAATCAGACGCTGCCCAGCGGTGAAACATTGCGTTCCCAAATCCGGGCCACTGGTGACCTGGAGGCATTCAAGCTGCAGCTCGCTACCGAACCCCCTTACAGCAGCGACCTGTCGATGACCTGGAAACAGGGCGAGCAGGGCTACGCCATCCACCTGACGGGGCCGGTCGAGCCCGCACCGCTACTGGTGGCACTGGGCCAACTGCCCCCCGAGGCGCTGGCAACGGGGCCGGTAGACGTGCAGGCACAGGGCCTGTTGACCACACATGGCTTTGAAGCCAGTCAATTACAGCTAGGCCATAGCGACACACGCATCAACGCCAGCGGCCAGTTAAGCTGGCATAGCGGCAAGCTGGCCTGGACCAGCACGGCAAGCTGGCAAAATCTGCATTTGCCCCCCTGGGCGCCGGCCCTGACCAGCGTTGAAGGCAACACCCGTATCCAGGGCGGCATCGACGAGGGCGAGGTCATGGTCGATGCCGCCTACGCGGTAGAAACCCAGCAACCGGGACGGGTTCAGCTAGTGGGTCGCTGGCAGGGCGATACGGTGCAGCTTGAGCGGGGTGAACTGGCAGTGGGCCGTAGCCGCCTGACCGGGCAGGGCAGCATCTGGCCACGGGCGGGGTTTCACTGGACTGTCGACAGCCCCAGCCTCGCCGAGCTGTGGCCGGAGGCCCGTGGCCACCTCAAGGGCCAGGGCGCAGTCAGCGGTGACTGGCTGGCACCTCGCATCAATGCCGATCTCAAAGGCAGCAAGGTGCAGCTGGCCGCCATCGGGCTTGACCGGCTTGACCTGCAGGCCAACCTGGATCTTGAACAGGACAGCCAGGGCAGTATGCAACTCGCCATCGCGGGCTTGCGCGTTCCCGATATCGAGCCAACGAACCTGCAGCTGTCCATCAAGGGCCGGCGCTCGGATCATCGACTCGTTGCCAGCCTGCACTCCAGGCAGCTATCCGGCAATGTGGAAGCCAAGGGTGGTTGGGCCGGCGGCAAGTCCCCATGGTTGGGACAACTGCAGATGCTGGGCCTGAAACCCGCCGCCAGCAGTCGCTGGGAACTGCAGGCCCCGGCTCAGCTGCAGATTCACGCCGAACATATCAGCCTTGCACAAACCTGCCTGAGGCAGGGTGGTTCCCTGCTGTGTCTGAAAGGTCAGAGCCAGGGACAGGGCCTGGCCGCACAATGGCAGGGCGAAGCACAGCTGACCCAGTTGCCGCTGGCACTTTTCTCACCGTGGATGCCAGCCAGCCTGCAACTGCAGGGTAACGCCAATGCGCAAACCCGCATTAGCGGTACAGGCGGGCAATGGCAGACGTTCAACCTGAGCAGTGATGCGCGCGCCCGACTATCAAGAGAGGCGGTTGATGAGACGTTACGCCTAGACCTGCAGGACCTCACGATCGCGGCCAACCCCGAACAATGGCAGGGCAAACTGGGCCTGCATATCAACGATACAGGCCGTGTGGATGCCGAGGCGATCGCCAAACCCCGGCCTCCTTCGTGGCAGGACGCCGGGCTGCGCGGCAGTCTGCGCGTTGATATTCCCAATCTGCAGACCATCGCTCTCATCGCTCCCGAGATCGAGCAACTCAAGGGGCATCTGGCGGGCGAGATTCAGGCCTCTGGCAGTCTCGGCAAACCGCTATTCGGCGGCCGCATGGCACTGGACAAAGGTCGTCTGGAATTGCGCGATTACGGTATTGCGCTGTCACCGTTGACGGCCAGCATCACGGCCGCACCCAATGGCCTGCTGGATTTGAATATGCAGGCGGTGTCCGGCGGGGGTGAACTGCGCGCCCAGGGCCAGATCAAGCCGGACTTCAAACAGCCCGCCCTGAACATGACCGTCAAGGGTCAGCGCTTTCTGGCCAGCCGCACCGATGAAGCCACGCTCTACGTGAGTCCGGATCTCAAACTCTCGCTACTGGGCCAGCAACTCGAGTTGACCGGTCAACTGGATATTCCGGAGGCCCTACTGCAGCCCGGCACCCAGAGGAGCAGCGTTCAGGGCGTGTCTGCCGACCAGGTGATGGTCACAGACCAGCAGGTCGCCGCAAGGGAACCGCGCTGGAAACTGCTGGCCCGCATTCGGCTCATTCTGGGCGACAAGGTCCGCTTCAGCGGGCTGGGCATCGAGACGCGCCTGACTGGTCAGCTCGACATCCGCGAAAATCCCGGTCGGCCGACCACAGCCAATGGCGAGATTCGCCTGATCGACGGCGCCTATGAAGTCTATGGGCAGAAACTTGATATCGACACCGGTCGCCTGATTTTTGCCAATGCACCCGTCACCGAGCCCGCCCTGGACCTCCAGGCCAGCCGCGTGCCGAGGCCGCAAATCAAGGTGGGCGTGAAGGTGCGCGGCCTGCTGGATGCCCCCACCGTGACACTGTTTTCCAATCCGTCCATGCGTCAGGCCGAGCAACTCTCTTACCTGATTCTTGGTCGACCACTGGAAGGTAACGAGGGCAACCCGACGCTCGCCAGCGCCGCTTTGGCGCTGGGTCTCAAGCGGGGCGACAAGTACATCAAGGGTTTGAGTGAAACCTTTAATGTGGATGAGATCGGCATTGAAACCGCCCCGGGTCAGTCCGCCGAGCAGGCCTCACTGGTGGTGGGCAAGTACCTGTCACCACGGCTGTATGTGAGCTATGGCGCGGGCCTGTTTGAAACCCTGCACAAGTTGCGCATGCGCTACCGCCTCAGCGAGCGCTGGACGCTGGTGGGCGAAAGCGGCACCACGCAAGGCGCGGACATTTTATATACCATTGAACGCTAATGGATGGAGTCGTGATGACTGAGCATTTCAAGTACTGCCCCAAGTGCGCCTCGGAACTTCAGGAAGTCGAGCGTGATGGCGTGTTGCGCATGGCCTGCGACAGCGGTGGCTGCAACTACGTGCACTGGAATAACCCGATACCCGTGGTCGCAGCGATCGTCGAACACGAGGGCGAAATCATCCTCGCGCATAACAAGCTATGGCCCGCCGACTGGTTCGGGCTGATCACGGGCTTCCTGGAAAGGGGTGAGACACCGGAAGTCGGCGTACTGCGTGAGGTGGAAGAAGAGCTCGGGCTGAGCGGCGAAGTAGTCGAATTCATCGGCCACTATGACTTTACCCAGATGAACCAGATCCTGATCGCCTACCACGTGCGCGCGCAGGGTGATGTGGTGCTGGGAGATGAACTCGATGCCCTGCGCCGCGTACCTCCCGAGAAGCTGCAACCCTGGCCGATGGGTACCGGCCATGCCGTACGCGACTGGCTGGCCCGGCGCGGGATCAGCAATACCGAGCGTAAATTCTGAGTCCTACTTCAGCACAGTTTTAAGCCAGCGCCCGATATCGGCGATCTGCTCAAGACAGACCTGGTGCTGCATCGGGTAGGCGTGCCAGTCAACCTGGTAGCCGGTCTGACTGAGATAGTCGCGGCTCATCTCGCCAAACTGGCAGGGCACCATCGGGTCAAAGCTGCCATGCGCCATGAAGATCGGCGTGCTTCTGTTGGCCTCGCTGGCCTCGCCTGCCAGGCGGTCCCATTGCGGCAGCCAGGTGGACAGGGCCATGATGCCGGCCAGGGATTCAGGCTGGCGCAGGCCGGTGTGCAGGGCCATCGCTCCGCCCTGTGAGAACCCGGCCAGTACGATGTTTTCAGCCGCCACGCCACGCGCCATCTCGCGCTCGATGAGTTGCTCGATCGCAGCCTGCGATGCATTGATGCCGGCCGAATCCTCGGCGCTGCTGCGATCCAGACTGGTGATATCAAACCAGGCGCGCATGCGCATGCCACCATTCAGCGTGATCGGACGCGAAGGGGCATGCGGGAAAACGAAACGCACGGCCAGCTCGGCGGGTAACATCAGTTCGGGCACGATGGAAACAAAGTCATTGCCGTCGGCACCCAGGCCATGCAACCAGATCACGCTATGTGTCGCATTGTCAGCAGCGCCGATTTCAACCGTCTCCAGCGTCTGTTCCACTTCCGTTGTCATTGACTCACTACCCTTGGTTAAGTATCGATCGTAACGATATGCCACGCGGTGGCCTATAATGCCCGCGAAAACGGGAATCTATCATGTATCGGCAAAGAATCGTCCAGGGCATAGCCCAACTTCTCCTGCTCAGCGGCCTGTGCATCGGTGCCACAGCCTGCGGGCAGAAAGGCGACCTGTACATGCCTGAGCAGGCAGAACAGGCCAACGCATCCAGCATCCGTCAATAAGGCTGACAGCGCATGGATCACTTCGCGTATCGCGACGGGCGGCTCTGTGCCGAGGACGTCGATCTCAGCCAGCTGGCTGCGCAGCATGGCACGCCCTGCTATGTCTATTCGCGCGCCACGCTGGAACGTCACTACACGGTATTTTCCAACGCGCTGGATGGCCTGCCACACCTGATCTGCTACGCGGTTAAAGCCAACTCCAACCTGGCCGTACTGAACGTACTGGCCCGTCTCGGCGCGGGTTTCGATATCGTCTCCATTGGGGAAATGCAGCGCGTGCTGGCTGCGGGCGGGCAGGCCGGCAACATCGTCTTTTCCGGCGTCGCCAAGCGCAGCGATGAGATGCACGCCGCGCTGGAAGCCGGGATTCGCTGTTTCAATGTCGAATCCGAATCCGAGCTGCTACGTCTCAACAGGGTGGCCATCGAACTGGGCAAGACGGCACCGGTCTCCATTCGGGTCAACCCTGATGTGGACGCCAAAACCCATCCATACATCTCAACGGGCCTGAAGGAAAACAAGTTCGGCATCGATATCGCCGAGGTTGAAGATGTCTACGCACGTGCCGCCAAACTGCCCGGCATAGAGGTCGTCGGCGTTGACTGCCATATCGGATCCCAACTGACCGACATGGCCCCCTTTCAGGATGCGCTTGATCGACTGCTGGCTTTGATAGAGCGCCTGTCGGCACGGGGTATTCGTCTGCGCCACCTGGATCTCGGTGGCGGACTCGGCATTCCCTATCGGGATGAACAACCACCGGCACCGGCGGAATACGTGCAGGCCCTGCGTCCCAGGCTGGAAGCCACCGGCCTGGAGCTGATTATTGAGCCGGGACGGGCAATTGCCGGCAATGCGGGCATCCTGCTGACACGGGTGGAATTCCTCAAGCATGCCGGTGAAAAGCATTTCGCCATCGTGGACGCCGGCATGAATGACCTGTTACGCCCGGCCCTGTATGAGGCCTGGCAGCGCATCGTGCCCGTTATTCCACGCAACGACGTGGCCGAACTGGAATACGATGTCGTGGGGCCGGTTTGCGAAACCGGCGACTGGTTGGGCAAGGGTCGCAGCCTGGCCCTGGCCGAGGGTGATTTGCTGGCCGTACGCAGTGCCGGGGCCTACGGCTTCACGATGAGCTCCAATTACAACAGCCGCCCACGCGCTGCCGAACTAATGGTCGATGGCGAACGGGTGCACGTTGTGCGTGCGCGTGAACCGCTGGATGATCTGTGGCGTGGCGAGAGCGTATTGCCGGCGTAACTGTTGCGGCCGACGGTAGTGCCTGGTCGGGTCTAGATACGACTGGCCAGCGCGGGATCAACTCTTGCGATATGGGTCGTCACACTCAGGGTCTGTGCAACACCCGTTGTGTCCTGCCAGCCGATGGTCACCGTTACCGCCTTGAAATCTGGCAGCGGGCTGCCGGTGGGCACGGTGGTGGTGGGTGGCGACAGGTCGCTGGTGTAGTAATAATTCGTGACCGTCCAGCTACGGGTCATGTTGGTTATGCCAACGGTGACCGTACCATTGGCCAGGCTGCCACCGGCATTGGTGCCGATGTCCTGAAAGGCAAATTTGCCCGTGGTTGTTTCCAGCACGGAGTAGCCACGCAGGTCTTCCATCTTCTCGGCGGCCAGTTCATTGGCCACGTTGCGCATACCCGCCAGGCCGGTATCGCGATAGACCACTTTCTGGAACGACACATGGCCCAGGATGCCGATAGAGATGACCGCCATGGTGACCATGACCTCTACCAGGCTGAAACCCTGTTGTCGATTTTTAATGATGCTCATTGAAAGTCGCCTCTGATCGATGTAGTTGCTTGACTGAGCCATCATGGTACGCAAGCAAGGTGATCTTGACCCCGGCCTTTACACCCTGAAACGTGTAGGATTTTTGCTCATCGTCATGCCGGTACAGGACCACTTGGCACCCCCATTACGGCCCGCTGAACTCGTCTGTCCAGCCGCCCGGCAGGCGCACGAACTCGCCCGCGCGATAGCCCGCGCGACGAATCACGTCGTTGTTGTAGACAATATTCAGGTTTTTATAGAGGTGTACGGTCTGGCTGACCATCAGCGCACCAAAGATGGTGGGACGCAAGCCAGACCAGCTGCCCTCGATTTCACGGTGGCTGTTGCCGCGCATGTACATGACGCCCCAGAATTCGCTGCTGCCCGCCATGCTCACGGTGCCCTCGGTGACCAGCACGAGCGGATCGGCCTCCGAGCCCACGGTACCGGTGATCGCGCAATTGCCCGTCACCCAGTAAAAGCCGCCAGGTTTGCTGCTGAGGCCCGTGCAATCGCTTAACACGGTCGCATCCTCCCTGATCTCTGCTACCTGGCTCTCGGGCACACCAAACAGGTGATCCAGCAAATCATTCGGGAAACTCACCGGTGCGGTGGAATCGACCAGGTTGGCGAGCGTGTTGGCCGTGTTAACCGGATCCTGCACGTCCGGCATTCTCATCATGAGTCCGGGGGCAATATTATCGTAGGACAGCGTCAGGCAACTGGAGTTGGCCACATTATCAAACGGGGGCATGCAGGTCCGTGCGCCGTTCATGAAATTCGCATTGGCCGGGCTGTTGCTGAAAGCGGTTGACTGGTCCGACCAGATGGCCAATGGAAACGTGACATTCCAATTCAGTGCCAGGGCCTCTGTCTCGGTCATGTTGAGTAGCGAGGCAAGGGTAGTGGCGTTGGCCGTCAGGTACGCGCTCAGCATGCTGCTCACATTCAGCCCGGCGACGTCGTTCAGGTTCAGGATCGACCAGTCATAGGGTGGATGTGAAGGCGGGCGCGGATTGCCCCAGATTCTTATGCTGCCGTCCAGGTGCGGCGTTCCGTGCACCACCAGGGGTGCCAACGGGTCGCGGATGAAACGGCTGTTGGTCTGCAGGTCCTGCTGCACCTGTGCCCTGCCACCACGCGCGTCCGCGGTGTTGCGGGCGCTGGCCACTGCCCGCAGGGTCGGGTTGCTGCTGCTTGGCGGCGGCGGCGTAAGGGCGGTATTGAAGTGCAAGGGAAAGCACAGATTGGCCTGCAGGGGGCTGCCATGGGCAACCAGCATGTTATAGATCAGGTTGAGCCTGACCAGTAAATCCGGATCAACCGCGGCGGTGCGCAGGATTTGCATGCAGGTCAGCCAGGGCTGGTTGGCGGGCACGTCGTCAATATTGTCACTGATCAGGTAGATATCGTTGTTGAAATCGGCATCGACCTGCTGCAGGTTGGGTACGGGCCCATAGGCCAGCCAGTCGCTGCCATACAGGTTCACCGAGCCATCACCACAGGGCACCGCCGTGTCACTGCTGCTACAGGGCACCCACTTGGGGCTGCTGCCAGAATGCAGCCAGCCATTGGTAGCGGTCGAGGCCACGTATTCACGGTTGTAATTCATGTAGGCCAGCGCCGTGTCCACCCCCGCATCGGCTACCTGAAAGGCACGATCCGCATGCGCCGAGTTGGCGGCCATTCTCTGGCTGTTGACCGCCACGCGGGCGCCAATCGCCGTCATCAGGGTCATTGCCACCAGCATCACCAGGGTGATGGATAAAAAGGCCATGCCCTTTTGTCGGCCTGGGAGCTGCTTGGGGAATGAATTCATATTGCGTTCCTATGGGTTACGCAGGTCATTACGAACCCGCACAGTCTTACTGAGACTGCGAACCACGCTGGTGTCACTTACCAGTTCCGCAGCCATGGTAATACGTACGGAACGAATACTCATGTCATCGGCACTCACCGTCGTCGGGGCGAATTGCAGGCTGGTTATATTGTAGCTGCGGGGATCGGTTACGTTTTCCCAGTTGGGCGTACCATCCGCATCACAGCCCAGGCCGCTCACGCGAGACTGCACCACACCCTGCTTGAGGCGAAAACCGTAGCGCTCATCCTGGCCACTGGTATCCAGCACACCATCGCTGTCCCAGTCGTAACTGAAGACAAGACAGGAATTGGCTGTTTCACCCGTGTAGGCACCGGTGCCTTCGACACCAAATGGGTTAGTTACGCCTGTCACAAGCACTTGCGGGTTTCCGTGGGTACCGGCCCTTCTGATGTCACGTGCCATCATGTCGAGCATCTTGTGCAGCTCGTTATCCAGATGCGCCGTTGTCATGAGCTGAGTACTGCTACTGATGGTTGATACGTAGGCATTCAGCAGGCCCCCGAATAAAAGCAGGCTGATTGTCATGGCCACCATGACCTCGATCATGCTGAAGCCGGCATTGCTGCGGCGGCTTGATATGCGTCGATTTAACATGCTACTACTCCCGGCACCTTATTGGCACCGGCAGGCGAGCACATGCTCACGCTGCCCAGAGGGCTGACCGTTACGTGCAACTCACCCCTGTCGGAGGTCAGTACGGCTGTACCGGTGGTGTAGGCCAGGCCGCGGCGTGGCTCAAAGCCCGTCACGTCGGTGAAGAAAGTCTGGCTCAGGGTGATGCCCCTGAAGTCGTCGCTCGACAGACGGTATTCGCTGCCGTTCAGCTGGCAGTCGCCATCGTTATTGCAGTCGCAGGTCGGGGTATCGCTTAACCCCAGGCACCAGGCTGCACCGCTGCCCTGAAATTTCATGTAGGCACGGCTGTTGTTCTTGATCGCCTCCGAACGCACCAGCTGCAGGTGAATGAAAACACCCTCACCGGCCTCGATAAGACGACGCTTCTCAATGGTATGCTGTGCTGCCGGTACGGCAACCATGGTGGAGATACCGAGAATGGAAATCGTAACCAACAGCTCAATCAGGGTGAAACCCCACTTGTACCGGTGACTACGTGAACGAATCTGTAATGTTTGCTTAGACATGGACATGGACCTCAATCGTATGGCTTGGGCCGGTGTTTCCGACCTCTGTAAATCTGCAACCAGTTTAGGAACGAGGAGGTCTGTCGTAACGTCTTGGATCACCTAAAAATTTGTAGGAAATACGCCACAGCACGGGTCGGCTATCTACGGGCAGAACAGCAGCGCTGACTGCGCTATGGTTACCGCAGTAATTGGAGAAACAGATGTTTGCACTACAAGGTTACGCACAGGAAGCCAGATTCTTGAATAAAATCAAGGGCTTCACCATTTTCGAGCTGATGATCGTCGTTTTGATGGTGGCCGTACTGGCTGGCATCGCCCTGCCGAGCTATCAGCACGTCATGCGCAAGGCGCGCCGGGCGGAAGCACTGGAAACGCTCTATCGGCTGCAAATTGCCCAGGAAAAGTGGCGTAGTACCCATACTGCCTACGGCACACTGGCCGATTTGGGCTTCGATACAACCACATCGAGCGGTAATTACACCCTGAGCGTGACCCTGCCGGCCTCACCGGGCGACCAGACCGCCTATACCGCGACTGCGACCGCCGTCGCGGGCACATCGCAGGTCAAGGACAAGGCCAAGGGGGTCAGCTGCGCCACGTTGACGATCAATCAGGACCGCCCCGTTTATTCGCCCGCAGCGCAGGCTGCCTGCTGGGGCCGCTAGCTAAAAACCTGGCTTTTCCGGCCAGGCAGCGGTTTCGCTAGAAACGGATCTTGCCAACCAGCATGTCCCGATACATGACCCAGTCGCCAATCAGGCTGTAGATCGGATATTTGAACGTCGCTGGCCGATTCTTCTCAAAGAAGAAATGTCCAACCCAGGCAAAGCCATAGCCCACCAAGGGGACGGCGGCGAGAACCCAGGGATTGAACGTGATCAGAAAGTTGATAATGCAGGCCAGAACGAGTGTCGTGCCGATAAAATGCAGGCGGCGGCAGGTTCGATCACTGTGTTCGGCCAGGTAGTAGGGATAAAAATCCGCAAAACTACCAAAGTCTTGCACCTGTGCTGTCATGGGTGGCTGGCACCTCCACAAAAACCCTTGCGGGCGTAGGCAGAGTATAGCCGCTCAATGACCGATGCCAAACCCCTGAGGCCGTGCTTTAGTTGAACAGCACGAACAGCAGCAGTTCCAGTTCGATCAGCAAATGCACCAGTAGCGGCAACACCAGGTTGCGTCGCCGCAGGGTCCACTGGGTCAGGATCACCGATAAGGCAACCATGCCGGCCGCCTCAAGCAAGGGCTTTTGCAGGTGGTACAGGCCCTCGCTCAGGGGCACCAGCAGCCAGCCCCAGTTGGGTGCCAGGCGCACCGAGGCGCGCAGCAGCAGGTAGCGATGCAGAAACTCCCACCCGATCAACCACGACAGTATCCATACCAGCTTGCTGCCCAGGTAATCCAGCTTCATGTCCAGGGGCAGGATGCTCATGCTTGGATAACGACTGCGTAAGGACTGGAATTCCGGAATCAGCAACATGGCGACCATGCCCAGCAGCGCCAGGGCACACACGATGGCGACATCGGCACTCGCCCACTGCCGCCAGCCGATCCAGCGCCAGTCCATCCACGGCAAACAGAACAGAAAGGGCACCAGGAACCAGAAAATGAATTTGAATACCTCAAAGCGGTTGAGGTCGCCATGCCTCAACCAGGACACGTATTCACGGGGTAGGCCCGGTAACTGCCCGGTCAGCCAGCGATAGACGTCGGCCGGTTTCCAGTCGAACTGGTGCCAGTCAATCAGCCAGATCACGTCCTGGCTGGCGAGTGTATCGACGGTCAATACCAGGGCAACGTAGACGCAGGCCGCAATGGCCATCAGGGATCGGGACATGGGACTCAATTAACCAGTTAACGAATACGGGCCAGGCTTTTGTGATTACGCGTGAGCATCGACCAGAGGCGGCCCACCCAGTACCAGTGCAGGTACAGCCCCTCCATGGAGAGGCGCGCCACACTGCCCGGGGACCAGTGGAACTCGGATTCGGCCGCACATGGCTGCACCGATATCCCGAGACCCGCCGCCATCGTCTTGCTGCGAGCCAGGTGGAAACGGCTGGTAATCAGCAACAGGCGACCCGGCTGGTCTCCCAGCACCGTCAGGGCCTGCTGCAAATTCTCCAGGGTATGCCGCGAACGATCTTCTGTATGGATGCGCTCGGCCGAAATACCCCGCTGGATCAGGTAACGGCGCCCTTGCTCGGCCTCGGTAAACGGCCCTTCACTGGTATCGCCCCCCAGCACCAGTATCTTTGCCTGCGGCACTGCGGCGGCCACCGCTGCGGCCCGGTTCAGTCGGGCGGCGTAATCCAGGGTGACGGCGCTACCCAGCAGATGCCGCCCCAGGACCATAATCCAGTCCACCGGTGCAATCAGGTTTGAGGTCCGGAGTGCGACCTGGGTGACGCGTGCGGTCACCAGTAACCAGCTCAGTCCACCGGTCAGGAGAATAACCAGGCCGGACAGCAGCAACGTAAAAGCCCCATCCGCCCCCATCATGCGCCAGGAGCGCCCTGTAGCTTGCATGCCTGCTGGTGGTACTTACTTTTGCTGCCAGTCACTGCCACTTTGGTAGTACCAGCCCTTGGCCGCCTTGCTGATCCAGCGCTTGGCAAAGGTGGCCCGAATATCATCGGCCCACTCCGGATGGCCGTTGGCTGCGGCGATTTCCCTGTACAGCGCACTGCGGTCGGCATTTTCATCGGCCACCAGTTTCTTGACCTTGTTGCGATCCTTGAGCGGGATGCCATTGGCATCGCGTACGGCAATTTCTCCATTACCGGTCAACCCGATGGCACCGGACACATAGTGCTCAGCAAGCTCGGCATGCCGGGCCTCCATCGATGCCTTGATCTGCTGCACTGCCGGCGAGGAGATGTCGATATCCGGTGCCGCTGCCTCGGCTGCCGGCACCATGGCATTCAGCAAATGAATCGCCAGGTTCGCGAACAGATCTGCCGGTAGCGCCGACTGCGGTTCAGTTGCAGGTTGTCCGCCGGGCGGGTTTTTACCCCAGACTTCTTCGATGATCTTGTCTGCCGCTTTTTCGGCGGCGACAGCCGGGAAATACACGTTAATCGTCACGCAACCGGCAATCAGCAGGCTGGTAGCAAGCAGGGATAACGCGGATTTTCTGGTCGATGACATGGCTGATCTCACGACGGTACTCCTTGCAAAGGTCTAAAGCCGGGGGCTTAAGCTAAGACAACGGTGGCAGGGCCAGGTTGCATGCGGTTGCGACAAGTCTAACGGACTTCAGGCCCTTCGCCAGCCGTTATGCTGCGCAATTGCTCCATCAGGGCCGTCCAGCTGACTTCATTGGCATAACCGATTACGTCTATGCGCGGTAACAATTTACCCTTGACCAGGTAATAACCGCCTTTATCCGGCGCTGCCTCGATACCGCCCATCAGGCACACGCCGTTTGTCAGCTTGCAGGATATGCCAAGACGCGCGTAGGCAAAGTTTTCAAAAAAGCGCATGAAGCCGCGTGACAGCGCAGCTCCGGCCCCCGCACCACCCAGCGCTGAAATATTCTCGATCGCGCGCTGGGAAATTCGATGCCGGCTGCGATCGTCGGGCGGGGTATAAAAGCGCGCATCAAATGCCACTGGCTGCCAGTTGAGCATACGCAGCCCCGTCACATCCCCGTGCAAGCGGCCTTCGATGGCGCCAAACTGGAAAGCACTCGTGGCGGCGGCCAGATCCAGGTTGCGGAAATGCATATCGGCACGCAGCCGCGGCAACCGGCCGAAGGGGTCAGCGATACGCAGGCCATCCACCGCGAGCTTGCCATCAAAGACCTCCGCAGCCAGTGTGCCGCCCACCGTCAGGTCGCCATTGCGATAACTGAGGTCAGGCAGACGCCCGGACAGGGTGCCGGCGAATTCCGGCCAGCCCAGGGCGCGGGTCAGCTCGGTCAGGCTCAAGGGTTCAATGGCACCATCAAAGTCCAGCGCCAGGGCTTGTGTGCCCAGCCCCTGCACCTGCAACTGGTTCACCCTCAACGCCCCGCCTAACAGGCCCACCCGCAAGGGTTCGAGCAGTGCCAGCTGGTCAGCGGCGGCACGCACCTGCAGCTCGCCTGCCTCAAAGGGCAGTCGATAGGCACTGCCGCCGGCCCAGCGCAGGCGGCTGGCGCGCATGCGGTCGAGGCCCTGGTGCCAGTGGATTTCCCCCTGCAGGTCATCGATAGAATAGCGCTGCTTGAGGTCATGCGCGGT
>JBFKKS010000040.1:0-14866 GCA_041630955.1 Nevskiales bacterium | reverse complement strand
CGAGCTGACTCTGGGCCCCGAATTCGGGCGTCATCACGTACAGGGCCACGTCAGCATGCTCGGTAATCGCAGCATCACCCTGGCCAATGCCGGCGGTTTCCACGATGACCAGGTCAAAGCCGCTGGCACGGCAGGCCGCAATCGCGCCCGGCAGGGCCTCTGAAACCTCGGCCCCTGCCGCTCGCGAGGCCAGCGAACGCATATACAGCTTGCCCCCCGACAGTGCATTCATGCGAATGCGGTCGCCCAGCAGAGCACCGCCGGTCTTTCGCCGGGACGGATCAACGGCCAGGATGGCGATATTCAGCTGGTCGTCCTGGTCGAGACGGAAACGACGAATCAGTTCGTCGGTGAGTGAGGACTTACCCGCACCACCGGTACCGGTGATACCGAGCACAGGCACCTGCTCGTTGGCCTGCGCGATTAACTTATCGACATCGAAATTACCCTCTTCCACCAGCGTGATAACGCGTGACAGGGCGCGGCGATCACCACCACGCAGCTTGAGCAGCAGTTCGTTGGCATCACCACCCAGTTCCTGGCGGGTACGCTCAATCATGTCCTGGATCATGCCCTGCAGGCCCAGGTTCTGGCCGTCATGCGGCGAGTAAATACGCGTCACGCCATAGGCCTGCAGTTCGCGTATTTCCTCGGGAATGATCACTCCACCGCCACCGCCAAAGACACGGATATTCTCGCCACCACGTTCTCGCAGCAGATCGATCATGTACTTGAAGTACTCGACATGACCGCCCTGGTAGGACGAAATGGCAATGCCGTGGGCATCTTCCTGCAAGGCAGCCGTGACCACCTCATCCACCGAACGGTTATGCCCAAGGTGAATGACCTCGGCCCCCAGCTGCTGCAACAGGCGGCGCATGATATTGATCGAGGCATCGTGCCCATCAAACAGCGAAGCCGCTGTCACGAAGCGCAGGGGCTGCGCCTCAGTAGCTGTAGCGCTGTGAGCTTGTTTGCTCGGAGTGACCTGACTCATCGATATGTTCTCATCATGATCTGAAGAATAGCCGGCCATTGTAAGCCTGATGCTCTGCCACAAACTCCTCAATTAGGACCATGTGGTAACAATCGTTACTTGATTCGTGCGATTACGTCAGCAAGGTCGCTTTGACGGCATCCACCCCTGACAGCTATAACTCCTCCATGAATCATCCTACCCTGCTCGACCTCGACCACCAGATCACCCGTATCGACACCGCCTTCCAGCGCCCAGGCTTCGCGGCCTGTTACCTGATACGCAGTGGCGACAACGCCGCATTTGTAGATACGGGCACGAACTACTCCGTGCCGAATATGCTGGCCGCCCTGGCCGAGCATGAGCTGGAATCCGCACAGGTTCGCTACATCATTCCCACCCACGTGCACCTGGATCATGCCGGCGGCGCCGGGGCCATGATGCGCGAATGCCCAAACGCAGAACTGGTCATCCATCCGCGCGGGGCCCCGCACATGATTGACCCCGGCAAGCTCATTGCCGGAGCCACTGCAGTGTATGGCGAGGCGAAAGTGCAGGAGGACTACGGGGAGATTCTGCCCATTGATGAGGACCGCGTACTTGCACCCAACGACGGTGACAGTATTGATTTAAATGGCCGCCCACTGCTGTTCCTGCACACCGAGGGTCACGCCAAGCACCACTTCTGTGTCTATGACGAGGCCAGTGATGGCTTCTTCACTGGTGACACCTTTGGGCTTTCCTACCGTGAGTTCGACACCGACCGCGGCGCCTTCGTGTTACCCACCACCACACCGGTTCAGTTTGATCCCGAGGCCTGGCTGGACAGCATTGCGCGCCTGATGAGTTACAAGCCACAGCGCATGTACCTGACCCATTACGGCATGGTTGAGGACGTGAAGCGCCTCGCTAGCGACCTGACTGCACGCCTGCGCGACTACGTGCATATGGCGCGCGAAGCCCAGGACGGCCCGCTGCGGCACGCACAACTGCAGGAAGCCCTGACCCGCCATGCCTTGAGCAGTCTGCAGCGACACGGTTGCAGACTGTCCGAATCCAGCCTGCGTGAGCAACTGCGAATGGATATGGACCTCAACGCACAGGGCATTGAAGTGTGGCTTGATCGCCAGGCCCGGAAAGAAGGATAAACAATGTCGCCAACAAGCTGGATCGTGCTCGGATGGCTGGCCTTTGCCATCACTCATATGCTGCTGGCCGAGCGTCGCGAGAACCTGATTCACAGCCTCGGCAGCCGTCTCTATATCGTGGTCTATAGCGGCGTGGCCTTTGCCTGCTTTATCCCGCTGGTCTGGGTGTATATCAATAACCGGCACGCAGGGGAGCTGTTATTCATTGCCCCAAGCTGGCTACAGCACATCGGCATGGGCTTATCCCTACTGGGCATTTCGATCATTCCGGCCGCCGTCCTGCGCTCTTCACCCGTCGGCATGATACCGCGCCCTCCAGAAGCAACGGGCTTGTTGCGCATCACACGGCACCCGCTGTTCATGAGCCTGGGCCTGTGGGGCCTGGGACACTGCCTGATCAATAACTTTCTGACCGATATCCTTTTCTTTGGCGGCTTTGCCGTCTTTGCCGTAATCGGTTGTGCGCACCAGGATCGCCGCAAGCGAAAAGAGCAGGACGGACAGTTGGAGGCATTCTTTGCCGAAACCTCGCTGCTGCCATTCGTGGCCATTGCCAGTGGTCGTAATCGACTCGTCGCCAATGAATTACCCTGGCTATGGATGGGCGTGGGCGCCGGCCTCGCATTCTTCCTATACTGGCTGCATCCGCTGGTCTTCGGCTAGCAGGCCCGTTGCGTTTCGATCGTGCAGATGAGATAGCCCATGAACGAAGTGAGCATTTCTTTCCTCGTCATCGGCCTACTCACTGCCGGCAGTGGCCTGGTTTTCTTCTGGAGTGACCGCCGCAATTTCGTCGGCCGGCCACTGGGACTGTGTCTGCTGGCCATTGGGGTAAGGCTGCTGGCTGAAAGTATGTCTGGCAGTGCCGATGCCTGGTGGCTGACGGCTTTCACGCTGACGCTTGAAGGCATCAGCATCCTGGCCGGTGTCGAATGGGGCCGCCGCATCGGTAAAACAGCCAGCGGGCGACCCGCACAGGCGGCCAATGTGCTGTTCCGGCTATCCCAGGCCGTGACCCTGGTCTACGTGGGCCTGTCACTCGGTTACCTGATACTGTTTCCGGAGCAGGCCACCACGGATGAAGAGGGCTTCTTCCGGGCACGCGCCGTAGAGGCCGCCGTGTTCGTTCCGGTGCTGGGCAGTGCCATGCTGCTGTCAGCCATCGCTATTATCGTGCTGCTGGCTACCCGCATTGATGCTGCCGAGGTCCCCCGGCTACGCTCGTTATTCTTTGCCGCACCCTTCCTGCTGGGCGCGCTGGTGCTGAATGCCGAATGGGTGCCCGTGAGTATCGCCCTGGGCCTGCTGATCTTCCTGTCGGGTTCGGTGCGCTACCTGGTAATCCAGAGCCGTCGCGGCCAGTTCATGCGCCAGTTCCTGTCGCCCGAGGTGGCACGCATGGTCAGCACCGAAGGCATTGAGCGCACCTTGCAGCGTGAACGCCGGGTGCTGAGCGTGGTGACCTGCGACTTGCGTGGCTTCACCCATTTCGCGCGTACCCAGGACTCCAATGTCGTGGTGAGCCTGCTTGAGGACTACTACAACGTGGTCGGCGAAGTGGCCGCCCTGCATGGTGGCACCATCAAGGACCATGCCGGTGACGGCGTACTGATCCTGGTCGGCGCCCCCCTGCCGATCGAAGAACATGCCCGCCGTGCCGTACTGCTGGCACTGGAGTTGATGCAGCGCGGCCAGGCCCTGTTGCAGGCCTCTGCCGGCAACCTGGGCCTGGGTATTGGCGTTGCCACGGGTAATATCACGGTAGGCGCCATACGCGGTGCCGGCCGGCTCGAGTATGTGGCCGTCGGCAACGCCGTGAACCTGGCCTCGCGCCTCTGCGACCGCGCCGAGGATGGCGAGGTGCTATCCGACGCACGTACCGCTGAGGATCTGTCCCCGGAAGACAAGGTCTTTGTCCAGGAACGTCCGCCGGAACCTCTCAAGGGCTTTGCCGACCCAATCCCGGTATGTGCTTTAAGCGCCGACGAAATCCCCAGCTTTGAACCCAAGGTGCAACGGCCGCGCAAACGCCGGCGGCCGGCTAAAGCGCGAACTAGGCGCTCGCGCCGGAACCCAGGGCCGTCGTCAAAACCAGCCCAATAAGCACCAGTTCAACAAGGTAGGTGAGCGTGGCGCCGGTTACCTGGGCCAGTCGCCCCGGATTGGTCAGAAAGCCAAAGCTGTAGACCAGGCGGGTACCCAGGTAGACCGCACCGATGGAACACAGCACGGCTGCTGAACCGCCACTGACTTCATAGAACAGCATCAGCAACAGCACCGGTATGCCATGCTCGAAATTATTGCCATGTGTGCGGCTGGCACGGCGTACGGCTTCCTTGAATTCCGGTGGCGAGTCGGCCCTCAGCCTGAAACGCAGGCGAGAGGTATTCATCGCCAGCACGGTGATCAATAAAATAATCAGGCCACCAAAAACGATGGTAATCGGAAACATGGAAACTCCTGGTTAGTTAGCCGGACTGCCTGGCTTCTTCGATAATGGCGCGCAAATCCAGTGGCGATTTGTAAGGCCCGCCGGGCCTGCCTTCCATTTCATGCACCAGCTCGACGATCCTGGAATTGACCGGCGTGGGTACGCCCTGTTCCCGGCCGATGCGAACGATTTCGCCGTTAAGCTGGTCAATCTCGGTAAGGTTGCCGCGATCGATATCGGCCACCATGGACGGGTAGGATTCTTCAGTCCAGCCCGCTCGTACCTTGCCCCACCACCAGGCAAAGCGACCCGTATGCAACAGGCCGCGTACCAGCGGGTAAGGCAATGCCACCGGTAATCTGAAGCGGATACTGGCGTGGTTAAGCACCGCCACCGCCTCGTCCACTGAGGCCAGCAGCGCACGGTTCAGGTCACGGTTGGTATACACCGCCTTGAAATTGCTATGCGTAATGGCGCAAATAGCGTTCTGCAGGCTGATCAACAGGCGCCCCCAGGCCACGGATTCATCTTCGGCTCGCCGCGCCGTCATGCCACTGCGGTTGAACAGCTCGATCAACGCCTTGTCATCCGTATTGATGTGCACCTCGGGTCGCGTCGTAATGCGCACATGCAAGGGCTCGTACAACCTTGCATTGAACATGATGGTCATTTGCGCCACTGGCGAATTGGGATAGCGTTGCCGCAGTCGGTGGGCAGCCCCTATGCCATTCATGCATGCCACCAGCGTTACCCCCTCGGGCAGTTCATCCGGCAGGGCCTCCATCACCGAATCCAGATCCGGGTATTTGACGCAGATAAACACATAGGCCACCCCCTTTAGCTGCGGACTCACCACGATCGGCGGTGGCTGAAACTCCAGTGGTGGTCCGCCCGTGACGCGTTCTACCTTGAGCGCCCGTGCGGCCTCGTATTCAGGCAAATCCTGTTCACGCACACAACACAGCACCTTGTGTCGCGCCTTGGTCAGGTAGGCGGCCAAAATGGTGCCCACTGCACCGGTGCCAATAATGAGGTTGGTGGCCTCTGTGTTCATAGGTCTTGCATCCCGGGTCTTTTATCCGCGTGCCTAAGCATCCATCATGTTGCCTACACTGGCAATGCAAACAACGAGGACAAGCATGTCTGACATGGATATCGACACCCGTACACAGATCGAGGCGGCTGCCTTTCGGCGCCTGCTGGCGCACCTGGATTCCCGCAAGGATGTGCAAAATATAGACCTGATGAACCTGGCAGGTTTCTGCCGCAACTGCCTGTCACGCTGGTACCGCGAGGAAGCTGCTGAACGGGGTATCGAGATCGAAGACCTGGATGCACGCGAACGCATCTACGGCATGCCCTACTCGGAATGGAAAGCGCATTATCAGAAGTAAGCTTATTCCGGCTGTCCGCGCATAGGTCGAATCGAGCGCCAGTTCACGCCATGCGTGAGCCCCAGCAGCTCACGCAGCATCAATAGCGTGAGACCCCAGATACGCCGCTCCTCGTAGAAGTAACAGGGCATCTGCCAGTTCAGCCGGCCGGTTCGCCAGTGCATGATCTGGCGATTCTTTTCATCGGCGAAGAAATTCAGCGGCACCCATAGCACCTCGGACACCTCATGGTTCAATTGCCACTGTGGTTCGACCCCGGTATCCATGCGAAACACATGTGGCGTAACAATCATGGGGCGCATGCGTGAATGCTGGCGCGTCACCACGTCAGACAGTCGACCCAGCCGATCGCGAGTATCCAGCATCAGACCGGTCTCTTCCACGGTTTCACGGATCGCTGTCGCGCGGGTGTTTCGATCGCCCGGTTCCATGCGTCCGCCGGGAAACGACATGTGGCCTGACCAGGGGTCACCGACACGCGTTGCACGCCGCATCAACAATACCGAGAGTCCTTCAAGATCCTCACGCTCGGACAGAACCGCCGCCACACCACAGCGTGCCATGTAGCGACGCCCTGGCAGGCGACGTGGCCGGTGGTCTTCAAGACGGTCAGCAAGCTGTTCCATGCTGGCGACCGGCTTTGACTGCGAAACGTTAGGCATAGGGCATTCTAGCCTGAGCAGCCCAGCCAAGGGCATATCACCTGACGTCTTCACGCACTGTCTAACCTTATGCTCGCCATCGAGCAGATCGGCTACCGTGTCACCTTGATTACGCCGCCCAGCCAGCATGGATTCAGGCTGGCTGCGCAATCTGCTAGGATGCGCAGTTCGCTGTGGCCCGGCGACAATAAAAATGTGGCCTCAACCGACATTTCAGAGCAGAGCAATGAGCCAGTACGAAACAGACAACCTGCGAATCCGCGGCATTACCGAGGTCTCCAAGCCCGGAGAAATCCAGGCCGAGTTACCCATCACCGAAGCCGCCGCACGCACCACTTTTGAAACACGCCAACAGGTGCAGGACATCATGCACGGTCGCGATGACCGGCTGCTGGTTGTGGTTGGCCCCTGCTCCATTCACGACACCAAGGCTGCGATGGAGTATGCCGAGCGTCTCAAGGCCATTCGCCCGGAACTCGAAGATCGACTGCTGCTGGTCATGCGCGTCTACTTCGAGAAACCCCGTACCACGGTTGGCTGGAAGGGCCTGATCAATGATCCCGACCTGGACGACAGCTTCGATATCAACAAGGGCCTGCGCATGGCGCGCAAGCTTCTGATTGATCTGAATAACGATGGCATCCCGGCCGGCGTGGAATTCCTCGACCTGATCAGCCCTCAGTACATCGCAGACCTGGTGAGCTGGGGCGCCATCGGCGCGCGCACGACAGAAAGCCAGTCCCACCGCGAACTGGCGTCAGGCCTGTCCTGCCCGGTCGGCTTCAAGAACGGCACCGCCGGCAGCATCAAGCTGGCCGTGGATGCGGTGGGCGCAGCCATTCGCCCGCATAACTTCCTGTCGCTGACCAAGGATGGCCACGCTGCCATCTTCAAGACAGCAGGCAATGAAGATGCCCATATCATCCTGCGTGGCGGCTCCAATGGCCCCAACTTCGATGCCGAAAGCGTCGCCGGTGCCTGCGCCATGCTCGAAAAGGCCGAACTGCCCGGTCGCGTCATGGTTGATTGCAGCCATGCCAACAGCAACAAGCAGCATGCCCTGCAGATGGATTCCGGACGTGATGTGGCAGCGCAGATCGCGGGCGGCAGCCGGCGTGTGTTTGGCGTGATGATCGAAAGCCACCTGATAGAAGGCCGCCAGGACGTGATCCCCGAAAAACCGCTCACCTATGGCCAGAGCATCACCGATGCCTGCCTGGGCTGGGACGATACGGCGGCCCTGTTGCAGGAACTGGCCGAGGCAGTAGGTAAACGTCGTCAACAGTAAGTCTCTGTAATTTGCCTGTAAAACGCAGGCATAAAAAAGCGCCCCGCATGCGGGGCGCTTTGCTTTTGGGTTACAAAAACCCTGACCGTATCAGGTCATCAGTTACAGTCCTGGCCGTTTTCATAACTGCTGTTCACCACCGTGTTGATCCACAGATCAAGCAGAGCGGACGCTTCGGTATGCGCGACACTGCGTGCAATCGGTGGCATCTTCTTCTCCGGATCGGTGGGCTCGGCCACACGGCAGGACACGATCGACTGATCGGCGCTACCCGGAATGATCACGCGGGTACGATCACAGGAGCCTCCGCCTGTCGCGGTTGGCCGCTTGCAGATGCCATAGCTGGCGCCCACTTTACGGAAGTGATCAAGATAGTAGCCGGTGTTGGAAGCAGCACCACGGTCGTTATGGCAATGCTGGCAGTTCACCTCCAGGTAGGCACGTACGCGATCTTCAATATCGGCCGCTGAACCGGGCTCCTTGCCCGAATCGCCCGGCACGTTCCACTTCGGCAACCGCTCGACGTTGGTCGCCACGCCGTTGCCGTCGAGGTTGAATGATGGCGCACCAGCCAGCAGGCCCTGGTCCTTCCAGTACTTGAGCTGGTTCACCTGCGGGAAACCACCCTGCCCGCTATTGCCCATGAAGCTGGACTCCGGCACGTAGGCGCGGTTCAGGTTGCGTGGCTTGAGGCCAATCGGCGCTGAACCTGCAGGCTGGTCGTCATTGCTGTGACAGGTAATGCACTGGTTGGCATTCGGGATCGTGTAGCTATCCGTTGAACCTGTTAGCAGCTCGCCGGAATTCACATCCTTGAAGTGCCAGCTGGCGGGCACCTTGCCGCCGCCCATCGCCAGCCTGGCGACACGCTTGCCACTGGCATTGGTTTCCCAGATGTAGGGAATTCCGTCCCAGATGGCCTGGCCACTGGAATTCTGCCGCTTGATCAGCAGCCGTGTTTCCACCGGCGTTTCGGTGCCATTGGATTCGTCGGTAAAGGCGAAGGTCTTGGCCAGCACCGTACCCACCGGGAAATTGAGCGTGGTATTCGGACTCCTCTCGGTGCCCTCCACAAACACTGCCTTGCCGCCTTCGGGCATGAACAGTACACGGTACTTGGTGGCATAGTCAGAGAACAGCTTGCTGTTCAGTACAAACGGCACGCCGTTTCCATTCGGGGTGCTGCGTGGGTCCTGGTCATTGCTGAACAGGTTGTACTGCGACAGTGTCGGGCAGTTCACCTTGGCCAGTGCATCCCAGTTGATCTCGTTAGGACGCCCTGACTTGTTACACAGCTGGGCAACCACTTCCTCGCTCGGCGCCGGGTCGATATTGCCACTGCGCTTGAAGGGCGGAATCACCACGGATGGCAGCGGCTTCAGTACCCGGCCGTACAGAGCCTGGCAGTCGTGCTCGGATATGTCATCGGTCGCCTGGAACTCGGTCAGGCCGGTGACCACCGAGGTCAGGCCTTCCTCGCTCAGAATGCTCGAATCCTCGGCTGCAGCCGCCAACACCAGTTCCATGCCACGTGTACCGTGGAAGTTCATGTAGGCCTGGCTCTCCGGGCCGAGTTCGTTGTCGTGGATGCAGGAGCCCCACTCCGGCAGTTTGCGATTGCCCTCGGCATCAAACTTGTAGGCGTTGTAATGGCATTCCGGATTCGGATGCTCATTGGTGTGACGTGGCTTGCCACTTTCATGTGCCGGCACCGGGTTGCCATCCTTGTCGACCGGATACGGGCAGTCAGGATCGAGTTCATCCAGCAGACCATCCCACAGAATATGTGCACCGTTGCCACCGTTGTGCAGGTTCTTCATGCGGATCAGGGTTGGCAGAACCGTTTCCACTTGTCCCTCGGCAACCGCCTCGAAATTCGGTGGCGGCAGGTCGTAACCCGAGTTCTTGATTACATTGTTGTGGATGTGCAGACCCTCGGTGTAAGGATCCATCTTCTTGTCCGAGGTCTTGCCCTTGCCATCCAGCAACTCGTAGCTCACATAGATCACCGCGGCGGTGCTGTGATCTTCAAATACGTTGTTATAAACCTCGATGTTGTCATAGCCCAGCGTAATGAAGCCGGTGCCCCGCGGCACGGCTGCCACCAGGCCGCCATGGGCGAAGTTGTAGGTATTGTTATTGCGCGACACATTGTTGTGCATGATCGAAGTGTCGCCGTAACGCGTAATAAAGTTCAGATCGTAGATCAGGTAGGCGCCAGTGTTGCACTCAGCCAGGTTGCTGTCGTATTCACCGCCCTGCACGTTCTCGATCTCAAAGCCCATCACGTTATACACGGCGCGGCTTCTGCGAATAATTGCCGTATTGGTCTGGCCCACATAGATGCCGGCATCAGACGCACCCACCGACTCGGAATCCTCTACCAGGATGTTTTCCGATTCAACCGGATAGATGCCGTAACGACCACTCGATGAGCTGGGCACATAATCCGGTGTGGGATCACCCTCGTTGTAGGGCGGGTTGGTACAGGCCACGTTCAGACGCTCGGGGTAATTCTCGGCCGTGATCGGTCCACCACCGCCCGACCAGATCGCCCTTACGCGGCGCAGGGTGCCCCACTTCACGCCTTTCAGCTTGAAGGCATCGCCGGGGGAATCCAGCACACTCAGGTCTTCCACCCGAATGCCTCTCACGTTGAGGGCCTCCAGGCCCGTCACGTTCTGGCTGTTCTTGAATGACAGTACCGTCTTGTCGATACCGCAACCTTTAATCAGCACGTCTTCCGTGGCCTGGATCAACAGCCCCTGGTCCAGTTCGAAATAGCCGCAGCCAAACTCAAGCACATCGCCGGGTTTCAGCTGGATCATCGCGCCCACCATGTCGTTGGTGGCATTGGGGCCGGGTTCAACCTTGAAGCGGCGACCGGTGGATGAGCCAACCACCCCGCTCTTGCCGGTGCTGCTTGAAGTGCCCGACGAACCACTATCGCTGCCACAGCCCGACAGGCCCAGCGCAAGGGCTGAAAACAGAATGATGCCTAATACTTGTTTATTCATGTTTCTACTCGTTGAATTCATGCTTGTAGATAGCCTTACTCGCATAGTGACGGGGTTACCCCCATCACTCCGTAGTAACCTGGGTTGCTTCCATGCGTTCCCATAAACGCAGATAACCTTCCGCGGAGGTGAACAGGCTGCCTATCGCCTGTTCGATTTCTTCCGGGCTGCGCTCACTGTTCTTGACCATGTCGGCAATCAGGTCCGGATACAGCCCGTAATGGGCCACACCGCGGCCATCGTAGAGGCCGAAGGTCCGATCACCTGTCTTCTGCACACCGAAGGTGACGCGGCCATCGATGGAAGTGAAGGGATAAAGGTCAGGATCTTCCTCTCCAGGCTGGCCTGGCAGTGATGCGATGCCATTCACATCCGAGGCAAACCCGGTGGGGCCAAAGCCGGCCACCTTGTAGGTATCAGCCCTTGGGCGACCGCCGTCTCTGAGCAGAGTATCGACCCAGCCGTCGCGACTGCCACGGGCAAACGAACTGGACATGCCACCCTGCCGAGCAATGCGGTCACGGATAGCCTGCGTACCACCCCAGCCACCATGGCTGTTCACCACCGAGTAGCCCGATGCCGCCGTAATTTCCAGAATCCTGGCCGCCGCCTTGCGGCTAATGTGGTCGGTCTCGATGAACATCTTGCGCTTCATCAATTCGTACACCAGGAACTCACCCAGCTCGGTCAACCCGCGCCGGTTACACAAGTTACCGGTGCCTGCACGGGGATCAAACTCGGCAAACTCCTCGGGCGCGGTGGGGAAACGGTCACCCACGTAATCCAGATGAAACAGCATCTGGTCGATGAGCCCTAATGGACTCAGGTCACGCTCATTCTGGTCTGTCTCTGTCCCCGTGTACTCGGCGTCCGGGTCATCGGCAAGGGCCTCCGGGCAGGTTTCAAATTCGATGGGGTGTCCGGTCTCAGAGAAGTTGCCCAAATACAACACCGGGCCCAGACCAACGCCGCTGCCCAGATCAGGCAGATGGCCACCAAAGGCATTATCGAACTTGTGCACCGGATAGATATCGCGTACGCCCAGGTCATACAGCCGGTCAAGGCGCTCTACGACCTGCTCTTTGGTGCACTCGGGCACATCCTGAAATTCACCACAGTTCAGCACCTTGGACATTTCCACGCCCAGGATCACGGCCAGTTTCCCATCGCCGATGACCTGACGCGCCTGCGCCGGGCTGGTCACGATTCGAAACCAGCCCTGGCCCGGGCCACCATTTTGGGCGTCGATGTAATCCTGCATCTCGTAGATACGTTTGGCCTGCAGTTCAATAGCAGGCATCGCATCACAGTCGTTCTCTTTTTGCGGGTTTAACTGGCAAAGAATCTCGTTATGCACGAGATCCTCCACCATAAGCTTCATGCCCGCCAGATGGGCGCGTTTGAGCCACATGTAATAACTCTGGTGGTGAAGCTTCTCATGATGAACCGGCCAGTCATTGAAGCTGGGCCAACCCTGCGTGTCATGTGGCCCCGGTCCGGAGATAAACTGGTTTGTTAAACCCGTCATGCCCTGCGGGCCGTGGTGCTCCTCACAATTCTTCAATGCGTGGTCCACGCCAAACTTGTGGAAGGGGTCGCCGTAATTCAGACGTCCACCAATAAACTCGTATGCGGAAATATGAGAGTGCGTATCGACAAAGCCGAAGATGTCATCCTCGTCCACTTCCCGCTCGGCAAACATTGGCACCTCGCGCAGGTAAATCGCCGGACCTTCCTTCGCCACGACGGCATTCAGTTCGGCCTCGGGGTATTCGTTACAACCGGTGGTCGGCAATATCTGCAACTGGCTTTGCTCGCCCGCCTCACCCGGCGCACTCAGACCGAGCACGCCCTCACCAACGGTGAGGTACTGGCCGGTCACGGCTGAAGCCAGGGTGAAGTGGTCCTTCTCGCCGCTATCCAATACCCAGACCGCCAGATCGCTGGCCTCGGTCACGAGTCCCAGTTCCGGGCTGATGTTCTGCCCGGCCAGTGCATCATCGGCGGTCTGCGCAAGCTCACCGGGATCACGCGCCCGGGGTGCGTCAGCATCACTCACGCCGGCTGCGCCCAGGGCAGGCAAGAAAACCGGGTCGGTGAAATATTCCGACATGTCGCCGGCAGCACTGACCAGGTAACCCGTTTCACCGATAAAGTTACCTAGCTCATCCAGGAACTCCCCAGCGGGATCGGTAATACCCAGTAACTCCTTGCTGCCAAGCGTCCCTTCTCCACGTTCATAGTGGGATAGCAGCAAGTAGGAACCCAACGCGGTGGCCTTGAAGTAAAAACGGGCTGCCTCGGCCTGGTTAGAACTGGCAGCGTAACCGCCATCCTTCTGGCTCACGTACTGCGAACCCGAACGCAGCATGTAACAGGCATTGGCCGGTTCGTAGCGTGATTGTGCAACGGCAGTTCGAGATGTGTTGCCTCCAGTCGTGCCACTGGTTACTTCAGATTCATCTGAGCAGGCCACTACCATTAAGCAGGAAAACAGGGCAATAATACCCTTGGTGGAAATTCGCTTTAAGCCGATCATGGGCAAGCTTCCCTCTATTAATTATTAGTCAGCCGCCTATGATGCTCAAAGCAGCGCCACTAGGCCAGCGTTACCGCCCGGAATGCTGTAGTAGATATTACTTAGTGCATTCGGACTACCGAACGTCCAGAGCATGGACTTAATGCCCAAAAAACATTTGAGTCCTGCCTATGAATGAATCCACGACAGTCCCGACAACCGTGCGGACATTCAGTGACCTGCCCGGCCCACGCGGACTGCCACTGTTCGGCAATGCCCTGCAAATCAAGTCTGAGCGCCTGCATCAGATCGTCGAAAACTGGGCGGATATCTATGGCTGCCCCTATCGCTTCAGGCTTGGGCCGCGACGGGCCGTGGTGATTTCCGACCCTGCCATCATCGCCGAGGCCATGCGTGACCGGCCCCATCGCTTTCGCCGCTTTGCCGCATTGGAAGAACTCGCCGAAGAGCTTGGCCTAAGCGGCCTGTTTTCCAGTGAAGGAGAAACCTGGAAACGCCACCGCCGAGCCTGGATGCAGGCCCTGAGCGTGCACCATGTGAAGCCCTTTTTTGAGCAACTCACAGACATCACCGCCCGCCTGCAACGGCGCTGGGAACGCGCCGCCGATGCCGGTGAGGTCGTGGATATACAGGCTGACCTGATGCGTTACACGGTCGACATCACCAGCCTGTTTGCCTTTGGCATCGATGCCAATACGCTGGAGGAAGAAGGCGACCTCATACAGCGACACCTGGGGCAGATCTTTCACATGCTGCAACGTCGCCTGTCCATGCCCCTGCCTTACTGGCGCTGGTTCAAGCTGCCGATTGACCGCAGGCTGGATCATTCCATGGAAGAAGTACGCAAGTACGTTAACCAGATGATTCAGACGGCCCGCGAACGCATTGACGCGCATCCCGAACTGGCCCAACACCCAGCCAACCTGCTGGAAGCCCTGATCGTGGCCCGTGATGAAGACGGCAGCACTTTCAGCGACACGGAAATATTCGGCAACACGCTCACGGCCCTGCTGGCAGGCGAAGACACCACCGCCAACACCCTCGCCTGGATGATTCACCTGCTCACCCAGCACCCGCAGGAGCAACAGGCACTGCAACAGGCCATGGACGCAGTACTGGGCGATGCGCCCATGTGGAACCGACTTGAGGACGAGAGCAGCCTGAAGGTTGTCGAGACCGTGATGAGTGAAACGCTGCGGCTGAAACCGGTTGCCCCGATCATGTTTCTCAGCCCGGTTGCCGACACCGTACTGGGCGGCGTGCAACTCAAGGCCAACGACACCCTGATGCTGGCGCTACGCAAGGCGGCGCTATCCCAGGAAGAATTTGATCAGCCGCATGATTTCTGCCCGCAGCGCTGGCAGGAAGAAAAGCGCCCGTTTGCCATTCGCCCACCCACCCCATTTGGCGG
>JBFKKS010000039.1:0-14883 GCA_041630955.1 Nevskiales bacterium | reverse complement strand
TGTCGCTCGGCGCGGCATCCAGCCCAAAACTCAATCTCGGACGTTGGGCATCCAGCAGGGGCTGCGCCAACGGCTGATCTCGATTGATTACCGCCACGCCAATGCCACGGTAAATGGAAGTCTTGATGGCTGCGTAATGCGCCAGAGAACCATGACGGTCGATATGGTCAGGACTCACATTCAAAGCCACCGCTGCGGCGGGTTTCAGGGTGGAGGCGAGTTCCAATTGAAAGCTTGATAATTCAAGCACATACAGCTCAATATCGGCATCCAGCAAATCGAGCGCCGGAGTGCCGATATTGCCGCCAACAGCCACACGGAGACCGGCAGCTCTGGCCATTTCTCCGACCAATGTAGTTACCGTGGTTTTGCCGTTTGAGCCGGTAATCGCAACGATCGGGGCCCTTGCCATGCGCGCAAACAGTTCTATGTCACCGAGAATTGGAAGCCGTCGCTGCTTGGCCTCCAGCAGAAATGGCAACCGCAGGTCCACCCCTGGCGACACCACCAGCATATCTACCCCATCCAGCAACCCGGCATCATCACGCCCGAGCCGGGTTTCGATGCGGGGAAAATCCTGCTGCAGGCGCTCAAGACAAGGGGGCTGTTGACGTGTATCCATCACGATCAGTTCTGCGCCACGACCATGCAGATGACGTACACAAGACCAGCCGGTCTGGCCGAGTCCGGCAATCAGAATCGTCTTGCCCGTGTACATGTCTGCTGTATCGTTCATGGCTCTGTCCTCAACGCAGTTTGAGCGTGGCCAGGCCGATCAGTACCAGGATCAGCGTGATAATCCAGAAACGCACAATGATCTTGGGTTCTGCCCAGCCCTTCAGTTCGTAGTGGTGGTGGAGCGGTGCCATACGGAAAATACGTTTCTGGGTTAGCTTGTAAGAACTGACCTGCAACATGACCGAGACAGTCTCAGCCACGAATACCCCGCCCATGATCACGAGCACCAGTTCCTGGCGCACCAGCAGCGCGATTACACCCAGCGCGGCACCCAGAGCCAGCGCACCGACATCGCCCATGAAGACCTGTGCCGGGTAGGTGTTAAACCATAGAAAACCCAGTCCTGCCCCGGCGATGGCAGTACAGAATATGGCCACTTCACCCACCCCTCCTACATAGGGAATACCCAGGTACTCGGCGAACTTCACATGCCCCGCAACATAGGCAAATACGCCCAGTGCTGAGGCCACCATTACGCAGGGGCCGATTGCCAGTCCGTCCAGACCATCGGTCAAATTCACGGCATTGCTGGTACCAACGATGACCAGGTATCCCCACACTACAAAGAGCGCTCCCATGGGGATGGCCCAGTCCTTAATGATCGGGAAATAGAGGGTGGTGGAGACTTCACTCGAGGCAGTGACATAGATATAGGTCGCAGCCCCCAGCCCGGCAAAGGTCTGCCAGAAATACTTAGCCCGCGCCGACAATCCCTTGGAATTCCCGTATTTCAGCTTCTTGTAGTCATCAACAAAACCGATGACGCCAAACGACAGCGTTGTCAGCAATGCAACCCAGACATACTGGTTGCTCAGGTCTGCACACAACAGGGTGGCAAACGCGACTGCCACGATAATCAGGGTGCCGCCCATGGTTGGCGTACCCGCCTTGGACAGATGTGACTCAGGGCCATCGTCGCGGACCTGCTGCCCAATCTGATGAAAGCTGAGTTTACGGATCATCCACGGCCCGACCACGAAAGAGAAAACCAGCGCCGTCAACACCGAGGCAATCCCGCGCACCGTGAGGTACTGCATCACGTTGAAACCACTGTGGTATTGAGAGAGCCAATCGGCCAATAGCAATAGCATCATTAACCCCCGTTCACGGTCTGCAGACCCGGTGTTTGTGTAACGCTCACCACCACGCGATCCATCTGTGCGCTTCGCGAGCCCTTCACCAGCAACGTGACGCCCTCACCCAACTGCTCTTTCAGGACTGCAATCAAAGCCTCATGCGACGGGAAGTATTCAGCGCCCTGCCCATAGGCAGTCACGGCCTCCCGACTCAGCTCTCCGACTGCCAGCAGGCGGTCAATGCCAAGCTCTTTTACCCATTCACCGACCTTGCGATGCCACTCAGCTGCCTCTCGCCCAAGCTCAGCCATGTCACCCATGACAAACCAGCGCGGCGCGGGCTGTGATGCCAACCACTCAAGAGCGGCACGTACTGAAACCGGGTTGGCGTTGTAACTGTCATCCACCACTTGTGAGCCAGCCAGGCCAGCAATAATCCGCAAGCGGCCGGTAACTGATGTCATGCCAGCCAGGCCGTCGGCCACCAACTCCGGCGCCAGACCAATACCCACCGCAACAGCTGCCGTGCCCAGTGCATTCATAACGTTATGCCGCCCTGGTAACGGCAGGCTCACCTGGGCGCTACCTGCAGGGGTGTGCATTTCAAAGCGAGTGCCCGGATAGTTCTGATCCTGGCTGTCACAAATATCGCGCGCGTAGACATCAGCCGATTTCTGTATACCAAAACTCAACTGCTCGCAGTGACTCGCCATCTCTCGCCACAAATCAGCATACTGATCATCGGCATTAATCACGGCCAACCCATCAGCCGGCAAGGCAGAAAACAGTGCCCCTTTGGTCTTGGCCACGGTCTCCACACTGTGGAAACCCTCCAGATGGGCGGCACCAGCCAGTGTCACAATGCCCGCCGTGGGTTCTGCAATCTCTGCCAGGTGTGCTATCTCGCCAGGATGGTTGGCTCCCATCTCTATTACCGCTGCGTGATGGGTATTGCGCAGTTCGACCAGCGTCAAGGGCATACCAATGTGGTTGTTAAGATTGCCGCGTGTCGCCAGTACCGGACCAACCTGCCCCAGCACCGCTGCCAGCATTTCCTTAGTGGTGGTCTTGCCATTGCTTCCGGTCACGCCAATCACTGGAAGCTCAAACTGGCGCCGCCAGAAACGGGCATATTCCTGCAGGGCAGCCAGCACGTCTGGCACCACAACCTGCGGCAGGTCTACGTCCTGCCAGCGCGCTACCAATGCGCCTGCTGCACGCTGCCTTGCCGCCATGGCGACAAACTCATGTCCGTCCACGCGCTCACCCGACAGGGCAACGAACAACTCCCCTCGCTTGATGCTGCGTGTGTCAATACTGAAACCGGTAAACATCTTGTCGCTACCGCTCATGCGGCCGGCCACAACTTGTGCCAGGTGACTAAGCTGATCCATTGGACCCCTCCTCTAGAACCTGGCGGACCACTACCTGATCACTGAAATAGCGACGCTCGGCACCCACTATCTGGTAGTCCTCATGGCCCTTGCCGGCGATCAAGACCACATCGCCTACGCCTGCCCGCGCAATCGCCAGGGCGATGGCTGCAGCGCGATCATGCTCAATGCAATAGTCACAACCCGCCGGCAGCCCGGCGACAATGTCCGACACGATGGCCGCAGGCGCTTCGCTGCGTGGATTGTCATCGGTCACGATCACGGCATCCGAAAACTGCGCGGCTGCACGGGCCATAAGAGGTCGCTTGCCGGCATCGCGGTCACCTCCGCAGCCAAACACGCTAATCAGGCGTCCACTGCAGTGCGCGCGGGCGGCATGCAATGCCTGCTCCAGCGCCTGCGGGGTGTGTGCGTAGTCGACTACGACCAGCGGCTGCTTTTCAGACCCGGTAATCGCCTGCATACGGCCGGGGACCGTGGGCACCTCGGCCAGCGCTGCAATGGCCGCATCCATTTCGACACCCTGCTCCAGCAGTACTGAAAGGCAGGCCAGCAAGTTGTAGGCATTGAAACGGCCCAGCAACTGGCTGTTTAACTGTGCGCAGCCCCAGCTGCTCTCAACCTCAATAGTGAGACCAGCGGCGTGGAGCTGTACATCCAATGCCAGCACGCTGCGCCTGGCGGCGGCATCGGGCCGGCCGCCCAGGCCATAAGCAATACCAGCCACCCCGGTGGGTAATTCGGCCAGCCACTGCCGACCACAGGCATCGTCCTGATTCAGAACCGCAGCACGCAGACCGGGCATCTCAAACAGCCGGCGCTTGGCCGCTGCATAGCTGGCCTCATCGCCGTGATAGTCGAGGTGGTCCCGACCCACATTGGTCAGAACCGCCAGATCAAAAGCCACGCCACTGACTCGTCCCTGCTGCAGGGCGTGGGAAGAAACTTCCAGCGCTACCGCGCTGGCTTTGTTGGCCCGTAACTTGGCGAGCCAGTACTGCAGTCGCACTGCATCCGGAGTGGTATGTGAGGCCGGCTCCATTCGGTCGGCAAACCCGTAGCCCAGGGTACCCAGGTACCCGCATCGCAGACCAAGGCGATCAAGGGCCTGCGCCAGTATCCAGGCGCAGGAAGTCTTGCCATCGGTGCCGGTGATACCCACCACCAACAACGCCCGTGATGGCTGCTCGTAGACGCTTGACGCGATGGCACCCAGCTTACTTGTCAGGCCTGGCACTTCAAACGCTGGCATATTCGACGGGGCCACCATGTGGCCATCCGGCTCCCAGGCCACGGCCACCGCACCCTGGGCCCTGGCTTGCTCAATGTGCTTCAATCCATGGGCTTGGGCGCCAGCACAGGCCAGGAATAGATCGCCCTGCCTGATGAGGCGGCTATCCTGCTGCACACCAGTAATCTTCAACTCCGCAACCTCACCCGCGACCAGTCCGGGCAATACGGCAGCCAACGTCTGCTCCCGAATCACGGGTTCACGCATGCTTTCCGTCATCATGTGCGTGGCTCCGGGTCGATGCCGGCAGTCACGGTTTCGGGCGCTTTAAGCGGTGGAATCTGCAGCATGCGCAGACTGTCTTTCATCACCTCACGGAAGACCGGGGCCGCGATTGCTCCACCGTAATATTCTTTGCCGCGCGGTTCGTCGACCATCACCATTGCCAGCAAGCGCGGCTGCTTGGCCGGCACCATGCCAACAAACAGTGACTGATGGCGACTGTGCTTGTAGCCACCGACGCCGACTTTGCGCACCGTGCCAGTCTTGCCCGCCACCTCATAACCAGGAATGGCGGCCCGACGTGCCGTGCCAGTCGGGGTCACCACAGATTCCAGGTACTCGCGAACCTGCCTGGTCGTTGCCTCGGATAACACACGCTTTGCTTCACCAACCTGTCCCTGCATCAGGGTCAGTTCTCGCAGATGGCCATCACCGGCAAGCGGCGTATAGGCACGCGCCAGTTGAAGTGCTGTGACCGACAGCCCATACCCGTAAGAGGAAGTGGCGGTCGCGATATCTCCCCACTTGAAGTGATCACGCAGTACGCCGGTAGATTCACCGGGGAAGCCGGCGCCACTCAACTCACCCAGACCAAAGTCTCGGTAGGCACGCCACAGCCGCTCCGGCCCGAGTGCCAGGCCGATCTTGGCGGCCCCAACATTGCTCGATTTCTGGAGCAGCATGCCCAGATCCAGATCGCCATAATCACGGAAATCCCGCACCAGCAGCCGACCAACCGGGTAACGCCCGTGATCAGTTGGAATAATGCTGTACTGATTGAACAGCCCGGCTTCCATGGCAGCAGCCACCACCAGCGGCTTGACGGTAGAACCCGGCTCAAAGGTATCAACAGCCCCGCGCTGACGGCGACCATCGACACCCGCGCCATCGCGTCGATTGGGGTTAAAGCTGGGATAGCTGGCCAGCGCCAGGACTTCCCCGTTGGCAGGATCAACCACCACCATCACGCCACCATCGGCGTTTTCCTTGTCGACCATCGCCTTGAGTTCGCGATAGGCCAGATACTGAATCCGCAGATCAATGCTCAGGCGTACATCCTCGCCCGGCTGCGGTGCCTCAAACTCGGCAAGGTCTTCAACCACGCGACCAGCGAGATCCTTGATGACCCGACGTCCACCGGCCTCACCATGCAGCTTGCCCTCCAAGGACAGCTCCAGGCCTTCCTGACCCTGGTTATCAATATTGGTATAGCCCACCAACTGCGCGGCGGCCTCAGCCGCCGGGTAGAAACGACGGTACTCACGCTGCAGAAATACACCTGGCACCTGCAGGGCCATGACGCGACGGGCCGCGGCCGGCGTCATCTGGCGACGCAGGTACATGAAACCGCGTTCACGCCGCTTTTCGAGTGCCTGCTGTAAATCCTTGCGCGGAATATCCAGCAGCTTGGCCAGCCGTGGTATCTGATCAGCGTTGGCCAGCACCTCGCCGGGCACGGCCCAGACTGATTCGACCGGCGCACTCAGCGCCAGCGGTTCACCACGTCGGTCCAGTATCGCTCCGCGACCGGCCGGCACGGTGAGGGTGCGCACATGCCGCTTGGCACCCTCACTGGCCAGGAAATCCTGATCCAGAACCTGTAGGTAGAGGGCACGACCCGCCAGCACCAGCGCAAACAGGCCAAAGCAGCCGAGCACCAGCTGCACACGCCATGCACCGGGGGGGAGGATTACTTGGTTGCGTCGGCTCGCCATCCCGAATCCACCGCTATTACGGAATAGGTCTGCGGCTCCGCCATATCCAGGCGATTGCGCGCAATCTGTTCGACTCGCCCATGATTGGCCCAGGCGCTTTCCTCAAGCTGCAACTGCGACCATTCGGTGTTGATTCGATCACGCTCCAGGCGTAATTCCTGCAAATCATTCAGCAAACCCCGGCTGACATGCTTGGCCTGCACGACGGTAACCGCAGAGGCCAGGTTGGCTAGCAGCAAAAATCCGATCAGCAGCTGCCCTTTCATGCTTTCACCACCGGCGGCGCGTCAGTGCGCTCTGCGACCCGCAATACGGCACTACGGGCACGCGGATTTGCCGCAATTTCTGCCTCGCTGGCACGCTGCGCGCGCCCGAGCAGTTTTAGCGCGGCCGGTACCACTGGAGCCATGGGCAGTGGGGACTGCGCCGGCTGGGCCTGATTGCGCATGAAGCGTTTGACGATACGGTCTTCCAGCGAGTGAAAGCTGATCACTGCCAGACGCCCACCTGGCGCGAGTGCCGCCAGGCATTGCGGCAATACGGCCTCGAGATCCTCAAGCTCCTTATTAATGTAGATACGCAGGGCCTGGAAGCTGCGCGTTGCCGGATGAATACGGCCATGCGTGGCAGCCGGAATGGCGCTGCGGATCAAACCCGCTAACTGGGCTGTACCAATAATCGGCTGTGATTCACGCGCTTCAACAATGGCCGCGGCAATGCGGCGTGAGAAGCGCTCTTCCCCGTATTGCCACAGCACCCGCGCGATGTCTTCCACGGAGGCTTTCGCCAGCCACGCGGCCACGCTTTCACCCTGCTCGGGATCCATACGCATATCCAGTGGACCATCATGCTGAAAACTGAAGCCTCTTTCAGCATTGTCCAGTTGCGGTGATGACACACCCAGATCAAGCAGGATCCCGTTGACCCGGCCAAGCAAGTCGCGCTCGGCAAGCGCCTGCGACATCTGCGCGAAACTGCCGCGCTGGATTTCAAAACGAGCGTCCTTGCCCCACTGCTGCCAAGCGTGCCCACATGCAACAGGGTCCTTGTCAAAACCAATCAGCCTGCCCGTTGAACCGAGCCGATCCAGAATCGCCTGACTGTGTCCGCCTCGGCCAAACGTGCCATCGACATACACCCCGGCAGGCTCAATAGCCAAGCCCTCCAGCACTGGGCCAAGCATCACGGGCAGGTGCGTAGCTACGGGTTCTTCGGTCATGGCAAGCCCTCTAACCTGTCTTGAATGCGCTAAACCGGCCATCAGAACGACAGGTCCTCCAGACCCTGTGCCAGATCGGTGTCGCCCTGCTCGGCCATGCTGGCACCGATACGTGCCTGCTCTTGCAGCCACAGGGCCTCGTCCCACAGCTCCAGAGAATTACCCACGCCGGCGAGGGTGGCGCGGTTGGTCAGGCCTGCATCCTGGCGTACCGGGGCGGGTAACAACAGGCGGCCTTGCTTGTCCATTTCCAGATCACGTGCACGGGCGATATAGCGGCGCTGCATGTCACGTATTTCGGCTTTCAGGACACCCTTGGCGGTGAGTTTCTGGGCGAAGGCCATCCAGCCGGGGCGCGGCAGGATGAGCAGACAGGGATCGCGGTGGTGGGGCATGACGACCAGTTGGCCGTTACATTCTTCACGAAGCGCCAGGCGATAACGAGCCGGGACGGCAAAGCGCCCCTTGTCATCGATCGTCACTGGATCTGCCCCGAGAAACATAGTCTCACCCCATGTGTGACAAACCACTTTGCCCCACTTCGCACCGCTATGACCCACTATAGGCAGCAGATTACATCAATGTCAAGGTATATTTGATCAAAACAGATACACTTTTCCCTGCCAAAACAAATGCTTATACGCGTTGTATCACAGTGGTGCATGGTGGGATAAAAATCAGGCTTTACAGTGCCTTAGGGGCCGTCATTGATGTGTAACATGCAGAAAAGGCAGTCACGCGGTGCTTTATTCCACCTTCCTGATACACGGCGCAGTACCCCGCGGGTCAGCGCCCTCCAGGCTTTCGCAGCAGTTCAAGCCTGTTCCACATAGACGGCGTGTTGGTGTAGACATGCCTTTTGCCAGGCTGGATAGCCTGAGGTAAGGGCCAAGCGTTTTTCGGAAGCCCTGACGGAACCATGGTTTTTTCGGTCCGATTTTGGAAAGGACTGGATGCCTCATTCCGAGAAATAAAAATCGAGCCGGCCTGTAAGCCGGGTTCTGTCGAGAACAGTCATTCATCTGGGACTGATGTCACCATCAGCCTCAAGCGACCTACCCGAACCCGACGCGGGCCGCGCCATCAGGTTCCTATTTGGTCTTGCTCCGGGTGGGGTTTACCCTGCCATGCCTGTTACCAGCCACGCGGTGCGCTCTTACCGCACCATTTCACCCTTACCGTCACTTGCGTGCTTAGGCGGTATATTTTCTGCGGCACTTTCCGTCGGCTCACGCCGCCCAGGCGTTACCTGGCACCCTGCCCTGTGGAGCCCGGACTTTCCTCTGTCCCCGCAAGCGGAGACAGCGACTGCTCGGCCGGCTCGAAGCTTATTCTACCGCTTTGCCATCCTGCTCGCCCTTTATTTGTTGAATGCGCATATAGACTTCGCTTCGCGACTGCCCTGAGAGCCGGGATGCGACGCTCGCCGCCCTGCCTGCCGGCAATTCTTCCAGCAATACAGCAAGCAAGGTATCCAGATCGTAGCGTTGAGACTCTTCACCCGAACCCTCTACAACCAGCACGAACTCGCCGCGATGCCGATTATCATCAGCTGCCAGCCAGCCAGGTAATTCAGCCAATGGGGCGAGCTGGCTCTCTTCATGCAATTTGGTTAACTCGCGTGCTATGCAAGCTCGACGCTCACCGCCCAAAACGTGCAGCAGATCATCCACACAGGCAGCAATACGATGACAGGATTCAAACAGGATCAGGCTGCGCGTTTCCCCTGCCAGTTCACGAATTCGATTTCGCCGCGCCGCCTGCTTGGCTGGCAGGAACCCCTCAAAGACAAACCGATCACTTGGCAAACCCGACACACACAAAGCGGCCAGTGCTGCACTCGGGCCGGGAATCGCAATAACCTGTATACCCGCCACCCGGGCAGCCTGCACCAGCTTGTAGCCGGGATCACTGACCAGCGGCGTGCCTGCATCGGAGACCACGGCAAGGCTCATTCCATCCATTACTTGTCGCACCAGTCCCGGCGCGACTTCCGCCTCATTATGGTCATGCAAGGCTGTTAGTGGCGTCTGGATACCAAAATGCCGGATCAATTTGCGACTATGCCGGGTATCTTCAGCGGCAATCAAATCTACCTCAGCCAATACCCGCAGGGCCCTGGGCGAAATATCCTCCAGGTTGCCAATCGGTGTAGCGACCAGATACAGGCATCCGGCAGTCATAAGTTCTCCCAACAGAAGCGATTCTTGTGGGCTATGATACGGCCTTGATGCAGACACGTGACCACCGCCTCAATTAAGGACAAGCCTTCGCACATGTTGTTAGTGGGCAACAACATAAACGGCGATAAATACTCACAGCAAAAATGTTAAGTATGATTTTCAACCTCAAACTCCCCAGACAAGCCACAAGCACACTTGGCATATTGACCATGGCCCTGGTGTTGGGAGCCTGCGCCAGCAAAGAGCCCCCCTCTAGCCAAGGGGGCGGCATCTGGACCAAGCCCCTGCCGCCATTGATAACGCCAGAAGCGCAGGAAAAGCACGCCAGTCAGACTGCCCCAGCCCTGACCAAAGAGGAGATTCAGGCTCGACGCGCCGCAGACACACTGGCCGCTGAAAACCTGCTTCAGGAAGCCGAAGAAGCCGAAGGGGCTGAACAACAGACGCTTTTGCTACAGGCCGCCGAGATGGCCCACAGGGCGGGTCGTGGCAACCTTACTGCAGAGGCACTTGAACGGCTGGATGAGCTGCTGCCACTCGACCTGAATGCAGAGGAAATGCTGCGGCTGACCATGGTCCGGGCCGAGACGGGGGCCTACGCAGACCGGCCTTTACGCCTGCTCAGCGCCCTTCCCCAACCAAGCCCTGCATTGGATAAATCCCTTGCCGCGCGGATATGGCGCCTTCGTTCCGAGGCCTATCTGGCACTTGGGCAATCACTGCCCGCGACGCAAGCATTGGTGCGCCGTGAAGCGACCCTGAATAGCGGGCCGGGCATCCGCGCCAATCGAGAACTGATCTGGCACACGCTTCGCAGCGTACCACCAGGTGAAATGAATCCTGGTCAATTAGCCAATGCGGATCCAGTCACGCGCGGCTGGATCAGTCTCGCTCAGATCATGCTTGATCTATGGTTGTCCCCCAGCGAATTAACAGCAGCCACGCAGGCCTGGGAGCGCAGTTTTCCCAATCATCCAGCCCGTGCAGTGGTACTCGAAAGTCGCAATACAGGCACGGCAAGGAACCGAATGCCTTATCGCACCGATGGCCAACTGGATACCATCGCTTTACTTTTGCCGCTGACTGGCAACTATTCCCTGCCAGCCGCAGCCGTACGTGACGGATTCATGGTGGCCTATTACGCCCGTCCACGGCCGCGGCCTGACTTGCTCGTGTATGACACAGCAAGCAACCCCAACAACGTCGCCAATCTTGCGCGGCAGGCGATAGCCTCGGGCGCCGATATCCTGGTTGGACCACTGACCAAGGAAGCAGTGGCAGAACTGGCCCGCGCGCACGACATTAATGTGCCAGTACTGACGCTCAACTATCTGGAAGAGGGTGTCGTTGCGCCCACTGGTTACTTTCAGTTCGGGTTATCGCCCGAAGATGAGGCACGCCAGGTAGCTTCGCGCGCACGTCAGGATGGCCACTTTCGCGCGCTGGCACTGGTGCCGCGCAGTGATTGGGGGGTACGCACGCTCAGCGCCTTCAACGACGAGTTGTACAAACTGGGCGGAGGCATGGTCGAGTACATGTACTACAACCCGGAGGACCGGGATTTCTCGGCACCGATTACACAGTTGTTGCGATACGACCGCAGCAAGGCCAGTGCAATTGACGCAGCCCAGAAACGCCGACGTGGCAACATTGCAAGCGAGGAGGATGATAGCGTCACCCCGTTATCTGCCATTCGTAACGATTTCGATTTCATCTTTTTGGCCTCAAAGCCTGAGCAGGCGCGCCTGATCAGACCGCAGCTACGTTTCTACCGGGCCAGTGCCATTCCTGTTTATGCCACCTCACACGTCTACAGCGGCAGCCCGTCTGAAAGGCAGGACCTTGATCTGGATGGCATTCAGTTTGGCGATGCACCCTGGACACTGGCCCCCGCTGGCGCCATCGCCGAGGCGCGGGGACAAGTGGCACGCCTGTGGCCTGCAACCCATGCGCGCTATCCCCGTCTGTACGCAATGGGCTACGACGCCTTTGCCTTATCCTCGCAACTCGCCGTAGGCAAGATGCGCAGTGGTTTTGGATTCCCCGGCGCCACGGGACTGTTAACGCTTGAAGCCGACGGGCGCATCAGCCGCGCCTTGCAATGGGCGCGCTTTGGCGGAGGCAAGCCACGCCTGCTCAGCGACAGCGCGGCAAACCTGCCACTTGATGATGAAACTCTTCAAATCCCGTAACGACCGGAGTGGCAAAAGCGGCCAGGAAAGCGAAGACAAGGCCCTGCGTCATTTGCAAAGCGCCGGCCTGACCCTAATCGAGCGCAATTACCTGTGCCGCCGAGGCGAGATAGACCTGATCATGCAACATGCGGATGATATCGCCCTGATTGAGGTTCGTCAGCGCAGTAACACAGGCTTTGGCAGTGCGGCTGAATCAGTCACCATTCACAAGCAGCGCCGCCTGATCGCTGCTGCAGAACATTGGCTTGCCAGCCATCCGCGCTATGCCGAGTACCCCTTGCGCTTCGATGTGGTCGGCATCGACGGAGAGGGTCGGCTAGACTGGATACGTGATGCTTTCCAGCTTGAATCACCCCATTGAAACCTAACCGAGTACAGCGATGGATTTCGAACAACGTCTGAATGGATTTTTTGAAGCCAGTATGCAGGCCAAGCGGGATACACAGGCCAGCGCCATACCCCAGTTAATCAAGGCTGGCCAACGCATGGCAGACTGCCTGGCCGCTGGCGGCAAAATCCTGAGTTGCGGTAATGGTGGCTCGGCCGGCGATGCCCAGCACCTGTCCTCAGAACTGCTGAATCGCTTTGAACGGGAGCGGCCTAGCCTGGCAGGCATCGCATTAACCACCGATACCGGCACCCTCACATCGATTGCCAATGACTATAGTTACGAGGAAGTATTCGCCAAGCAGGTGCGCGCACTAGGTCGCGAGGGTGACATCCTGGTCGGCATTTCCACCTCGGGCAACTCCGGCAATGTGCTACGCGCCATGCAGGCTGCCAGCGAGGCGGGCATGGGCATTATCGTTCTCACCGGTCGTGACGGCGGCGAGATGGCGAAAGCGTTGCGCGAGAGTGATATCGAGTTGCGCGCAGTTTCGAATGTCACGGCGCGCGTACAGGAAGTACACCTGCTGTTTCTGCATTCGCTCTGCGACCTGATCGATTGCATTCTCTACCCCGATAACTAGACCTTGGCACCAACCCCGTGAGTGAGTTGCCGAAGGGCTTCATCGACGGCTTGCGTGCTGCCGTTGGCGAGGGTCAGTACAGCCTGGATCCCGCTGATTGCCTGCCCTACGGTTACGACAACAGCCGCCGCATGGCCCTGCCGCAGGCGCTTGCGTTTGCCACCACGCACGAACAGGTCGCATCAATCGTCCGTTTATGCCATGACCATTTCATTCCGGTCACCACGCGCGGGCGCGGCACCAATACCACGGGCGCTACGGTCCCCATAGCCGGCGGGCTGGTACTCAGCCTGGAACGCATGGACCGCATCCTCGAGGTCAATCCCGCCGACCGACTGGCTATTGTGGAGGCCGGAGTGACCAACGGCGCAGTCCAGACTGCAGCGGCCGAGCAGGGCCAGTTCTGGGCACCTGACCCCACCAGTGCCGCTTACTCATCAGTGGGCGGCAATCTGGCCTGTAACGCCGCCGGGCCGCATGCCGTGAAGTACGGCACCTGCCGCGAAAACACACTCGGCCTGGTTGCCGTTACGGGTACTGGTGAAACCCTGCGCACCGGTGTGCGCACCACCAAGGGTGTGATCGGCTACGATCTGACCCGCCTCCTGATCGGCTCGGAAGGCACCCTCGGCATCATCACCGAGGCGACCCTGAAGCTTACGCCCCGGCCCGAGACCCGGCGCACCCTGCGCGGTCTTTATCGTGACATTCACTCTGCCGCAGAGGCCGTGGCCGCCATCATGGCCCAACCGGAAACGCCCTGCGTCCTGGAATTCATCGATGGTACTGCCATCAACATGATCCGCGGCTATACGGATACCGACCTGCCGGCCGAAGCCGGCGCCATGCTTATGCTGGAAGTCGATGGGAGCACGGCCTCAATCGACCATAGCGTGAAGGCGGTTGAAAATGCGGCACGAAATGAAGGGCTGCTGGAGTGGCGTACGGCCTCAACCGAGACAGAGATCGCCAGTCTCTGGGCCACCCGTAAAGCGCTCTCCCCCGCCCAGCGAAAGGTTGCACCGAAGAAAATCAATGAGGACGTGGTAGTGCCGGTTTCTAAAATGCCCGTACTCATTACCCGGCTCGAACAACTGGCAACAAAGCATGGCATCACGATCGTCAACTTCGGGCATGCCGGCAATGGCAACATCCACGTCAACCTGCTTGGTGACCCGGACAACCAGCAACAGATGCAGGCCATGCACAGCTGCCTGGACGAAGTCTTCGACCTGGTACTCAGCCTCGGCGGCACCCTGTCCGGAGAACATGGGGTCGGCATTGAGAAAAAGGCCTTTATAGCGCGCGAGATCGAACCCTATGCGCTCGACCTGATGCGATCCGTCAAGCAGGTATTTGATCCACGCGGCATCCTCAACCCGGGCAAGACCTTACCCGATCCGTCATAACAATGACGATTGTTCCCCCTCTGCACGCGGCCGTTGCTGTCTGGTACAAATAGCCCCGTTTACATCAGTCACTGAGATCTTGCATGTCTGCAGCCAGCCCCTATTACACTGCCGAGCACGAGGCCTTTCGCGACCAGGTACGCCGCTTCGTGGCCACGGAAATTACCCCGAATATCGATGCCTGGGACGAGGCCGAAACCTTCCCGCGCGAGTTGTACCGGAAAACCGCCGAACTCGGCTTTCTGGGCCTGGGTCTACCGCCACCGGACCCGGACTGGGGTGGTATGGTTAACGAAACCCGACAGATGGCCATGGTTTTTCCACACATGACGCTCTTTCCCTGTATCGCTATATCTTCACTAATTTTGGGATTCAATTTACTGGCGGACGGTCTGCGTGAAATCTCTCTGCGCGATTAGGAGGTAACCAACCCATGAACGAAACCCAGGAACCGGTTCTTATCTGCAAGG
>JBFKKS010000038.1:0-14997 GCA_041630955.1 Nevskiales bacterium | reverse complement strand
TCTTACCTCAAGAACCAGGGTTACTCTGTGGTGCAATCGCAAAATGGCAAGGAAGCACTGGAGATTCTTAGTTCTGATCCCATACAGCTGGTTATATCGGACTGGTCGATGCCCGAGCTTGATGGATTGGATTTCTGTCGCGCAGTGAGGCGTAACCAACGCCTAAATGGCACCTATTTCATTATTTTGACGGGTATGACGCAGCGGGGCGATTTGATTAAGGCCTTTGAGGCAGGCGCGGATGATTATATTGCCAAACCCGTACACAAGGATGTTCTTCGAGTTCGATTAGGCGCGGGGGAACGGATTTGTAAGCTCAGAGATGAATTAGCCCAACAATTGGCCTCTATTCAGGAGGATTTGAAGCTCGCGAGTGAGCTTCAATTGCAGATTCTTCCCAAAAACAATCAAACCTTTGATGGCATATCTGTCTCCTCCCAATGCAGACAAGCAATCGATTTAGGCGGCGATATGCTTAACTGCTTTCAGATAGCGGATGACTACCTCGCCTTTTATATTCTCGACGTCTGCGGACATGGTACAGCGGCTGCGATGATGTCATTCGCGGTTGCCGATAACCTGAACCAGCTATTAAAAGATCTTACAAAAGAAAACTTTACGTTGCCTCACTCGCTAATCGGGCAGCTCAATGAAAGGTTCTTGGATCGGAATAACACTGGGCGATATTTTACGATGGTGCTCGGAACTATACGGCTTTCAACCGGAGAGGTTTATATAAGTCACGGCGGTCATCCGCCATCGATTGTTCTGCGCTCCACTGCCACTTGTGAGGAGATCACCAACGGGGGTTTACCCGTCGGCGTCTTTGGGGAGGCACAGTTTGAGACGGAATATTTAAAGTTGAGCCAGGGTGATTCATTGATCCTGTACAGCGACGGCATTACCGAGGCAGAAAACCACGACCATATTGAATATGGTATCCAGAGACTCAAGGAGACCGCCACCCAAAAGCATGATGGCACCGCTGCTCAAATTCTGTCCTCACTGGAAGAATCGTGTTACGGGTGGAGCAATGCTGATTCCCTATCCGATGATTTGTCTATCATGGTCATCCAGCATGGCGCTGAGACCTGACACTTATGGAACTCCATACACAAATACCCAGTGAAGCCAACGCTGTGGCACATATTGTGGAGTTAATAGAGAAATTCCTTTTATGCCACGGCGTATCGGAAGATGATCGATTTCGCACGTCGGTTTGTCTCTCCGAAGCCCTGAATAATGTTGTTCTTCACAACCCCGGTAGTCAGAACGACGACATGATCAAACTAAAATGTTTGATTTCGGATGATACGATTCAGGTTGAGGTGATCGACAAGGCGGATGACTACAGCCTCAGGCCTGATGCTGAGATGCCTGACGCATTGACCGAAGATGGTCGAGGCTGGAATATAATCAATCAGTGGGCCAAAAAAATAGAATTGAATAGAACTGAAGATGGCAACCACTTGATAATGTGTTTAAATCGCTCATGTGATTAATCATAATCCCAAGAACGACTTATTTTCTTTACAGATTACTGGAGCGTATGAACTATGTCCCTACTCACCATTACCGATAAAGGCGAGGTTCAGGTAGTCGGAATGCCTGCCAGGCTGGTTATGGCAAGCGCACCAGATGTGCGAAATGAGATCAAGGCTCTCATAAGCAATACCTCTTCCAAAATTGTGCTGGATCTGTCAAACCTCGAGTTTGTTGACTCGAGCGGACTCTCGGTACTTATTTCCTCCTTCAAGGCTGCCAAGGAGCTTGATGGTGGCGTGGTGCTGGTCAATCCAACCAAGCAAGTACGCTCCCTGATCGAGCTCACCAGGTTGCACCACGTGTTTGAAATCTACGACGACATAGACTCGGCAGTAGGAAGCTTCGGCTGATCCAATGGGACCCGCCATGTCGATAGCCAGGTTTTTTAACAGGGTTCTGCTCATCGCCCTGATGGCTTTATTGGCAACCGCATGCGTGCCGAGCCAAAGTCGGCACACGCTTGATACCCCAGGGGGGCGCTGGATCAATAAACCGGATAGCAGCCCTACTCCCATGGACCTGAATTACATCAGTGCCGACGACTTCAATTATGTATATGAGGACGATATTCGGTACATCGATGGTGAGCATATACATTACATTGATGGAAATCGGGTCAGATATATCGATATTGACGAGCTATCAAAAGAGGCGTCACCGAGCGAGAAAACACTCGGCAAGATCAGCGGCCCTTTACAGCTTAAGAAAACCGCGACCAGTAATATCGTTCTTATCTCCCCTGAAGCAAACAAGACAGAGATAGAACAGCTGTCAGCGATGACAGAAGAACCACAAGCGACTGCCGAGACACAAGCACACGCGATTACGGATGCATGGCCAGAATCCAAGCCTCCGCTTTCTCCCGGGGATCGTTTGCAGATCAAAGTGGTTAACGGGGAGGAATTCTCGGGGGTTTTTGAAATAGACCTGGACGGCACAGTGAATCTTCCCTTCCTGCCGCCCATTCATGTTGCAGGTCACGACTTATTCTGGGCCAAGCGTACCATCACACAGGCACTGGTTAATGCGGGTTTTTTCCGTTCCGCGCTGGTGTCAGTGGATGTGTCAGTACAGCAGTGGTCGGCTATTCAGGTTCATGTAAGTGGCGCTGTTTTTTCACCCGGCATGGTCTCCGTCAATGTTCGCCAGGCAGAAGAAAAAATACTCAAAGGCACGCAGGTCAGCGGGGATTTTCCTCCGGACCGTTTCCTGGTTGCAGCCTTGAGGGCGGCCGGTGGCGTGCGACCCGATGCGGCCGTCGACAGACTGATACTGATTCGAGGCCAGGAGAAATACAACCTCGATCTCAGCGGCCACTTTGTGGGGCTCAAGAGCGATCATATCGCTCTGATGGCGGGCGACCAGATTATAGTCCCAAGCACGGGCAGGTTTGATGAGGGTCTGGTGCGTATCACCTCAATCACACCTCCTGGTATCAGGTTGTTTTTATCCAACCTGACCGTGCCAGCGACTGACAATAGCAAGTCCCAGAACGATTCTGCCTCCAGTAGTGTGCCTTATGGAACACGCTTTCTCACGGGCCTTGTAACAGCGAACTGCGTTGGTGGCACAGGTGCAACCAACAGTGCCCGATATGGTGTGCTGGTCACGCGCAATCCTATTAGCGGCGAGACCGAGGTAATTGAACGCCCTATTGAGGAAATAATGCGTGAGCCCCAGCATGAACGACTCAATCCTTACCTAATGCCAAATGATGGGATTGCTTGTTACGACTCGGGTGTTACCAATTTCCGTGATATTGGAAGAGCCATTTCTGACATCATATCTCCGTTCAGGTAGGGAAAATGCCTACATCTGACCGACAGCATACCCGTCAGAATCCGCCGCAGGGCCTTGGTGAATGGATTGTTTACCTTGCCGCCTATGGCTCCTCGATGCCGAAGGGAAAGCGTCGAAAAATCTATGTTCTTACGGTCTTGGGTACGCTCTGCTTTCTATGGGCACCTGTCCTGTTGTTCCTGCTGCTGTCCCCGGTTACGTATACCAGCAAATGGGATTTGATCATGCCGGTTACAGGCGCAGGTCAGACGGTAAACCTGGAAAGTATCGGCCAGGCGACAGTGAGCAATACGTCACCGTTCTCTCAAGCATCCGTCGATCCAAAGGTGAATTACAAGGCTATTGCTACCAGCAAGCCGGTCCTTAAAGCTGCTGCGGAAAAACTGGATATGGATGAAGGCGAGTTTGGTAAGCCAAAGATCAAACTTGTTGATCTTACCGCGCTTATTAAATTCGAGAGCGTCGGCCGGACGGCTGAAGAAGCGCAGAAGAAATCATTTGCCCTGTATGAAGCCTTGCAAGATCGGCTCAACCAGTTGCGACAGGATGAATTCGAGAGACGTGAGTTTTATACCAGCGAATCTTTGCGTGCCTATAACGAAAAGTTAATGGAAGCCCAGGAAAAGATCGTCAAGTTCCAGCTCAGCGCAAAAATCATATCGCTGGAGCAGTTCAAGGATATAACCCTTGGCATTGAGAAAAATCGACGTGATGCAGCAGCGATGGAGGCAAGACTTTCGGGCCTCAGGGCGAGGCTCGCTGCACAACGCAGGGCACTCGGAGTGAGTGACAGACAAACACATGGTTTATTGGCCTTGCAGCAGGACGCTAATTTTCAGGAACTGCTGCGAAAACGCGCCGAAGCCGCTGGCCTGGTAGGTGAGTATGAGGCGGTTCTGGGGGACCGCCACCCAAGATTGCTCGATGCAAGAGAGTTGCTGGCTGGCTATACCAATAAATTGCGTGACAGGGCCCGAGTACTGGGCATCAAGTCGAACAAGGAAATTGATCTTATTGAGGCCCTTGCCAGAACCCAGGCGAACGGCGGCACTGTTGAGGCCTTATCCAACCTGATCGCAGAGGTATCAGGCATGGAGGTAGAAGTTGCGCGATTATGGGAACAGATTCGGCAAGATGAACAACGCCTGGAAGACGGTATCAAGGATGCGACAACCCTTGAGGATCTGGAGCGTAAACAGCAGGTGGCATTGGCGGTGTTTACATCTGCATTGGCCAAAATTGATCTAGGCCGTGCAGATAACTTTGCCTCTTACCCTATGCTGCAAATGCTGACTCCCCCCACCCTGCCCTATAAAGCCGATTCACTAGGCAAAATGCTTGCAATTGCTGGTGGCATGGTCGGGTCCATTTTCTGTTTGCTAGGCTTTGCTGTTCTATGGGTACGGAAACCATTGCTCCAGAAACTATTGAAGAGCGAATAGTCTGGTACTCGATTACTAGAACCTACCTCTTTTACTTGTTTGGTGCCCTCTATCTTGTGGCGCCCGTGATTGGATGGGTGCTGTTCTTTATCCTGCTGACAAGGGTGTTTGGCAAAGACAGGAATTTGCGTCCACATATCCCACTTGCAGTATGGGTATGGACTATCTCCATGCTGGTCATGCTATTGGCTCTGATTGTCGGCCATGTCGACTATGACCTTGGTATTCCGAAACTGATTAAATCAAGCATCGGATGGGCTAAAGGATGGGCGCTAATGGCCTTGTTCCCCCTGATCGGCTGCCTGCGAATCCGTCCCGAAATTATTTACCGGGCTACGATGATTGTGTGTTTCCATACACTGCTCTTGATACCCGTATTCGTTATGGCCTGGGCGGCGGGGTTGCCTCAGACGCCTTTCGTCTCTCCACTCAAGGTTATTGGTGGTCCGGGCCCCGAGTTTTTCGCGCTTAGTCTCTACGAAATCGACCCGGGAAGCGGCACGCCACGCTGGCGCCTATTTACCCCATGGGCCCCTGCAGCCGGCTTTGTTGCCAATATCTATTTCATTTTTGCCATGCGGGAAAAAGAAACCAAGTGGAAGCTGGCAGGTATATTTGGATCGATATTCATGGTGCTTATGTCGCAGTCGAGACTGGCACTTGTCGTACTGGTATTTGTAGGCATCGCCACTTTTTTTCTTTCCAGACTCGCCAGGCCCTGGGTTCTTTTTCTCGCGAGTGCGGGCTTTACGATTGCCGGAATACTAGGCAAGTGGCTGGTTGATGGTTTTACGGCTTTCATGGATGCCTTTAAGGGCGCGCGGGCAGACTCCACGAGGGTTAGGGAGGCCTTGGGGAGAATCGCGGTCGAACGATGGCAAAACGAAGCCCCTATATGGGGGCACGGTATTGTTGAACGCGGCCCCCACTTGGTGGAATACATGCCAATTGGCTCGCACCACAGCTGGTATGGCCTATTATTTGTAAAAGGCATCGTTGGTCTGGGAGCCCTCGCTATCCCAATGCTGTTTGGTTTTCTGGACCTTTTGCTCAAGTCGCAGAAATTCAAGGTGGCGGCCACCGGACTCTCGATGATGATGATCCTCTTCCTTTATACCTTTGGCGAGAACCTCGAGATTCTTGCCTATTTATTCTGGCCTGCGCTCGTCATTATCGGTGCCGGACACTGTTGTAGGCAGGAGGCGGGAGAACTTGCCGAAAAGCAGGCGAAAGTTCCAAGTCATTAGTGTCGAATTCCGATAATATGTACGCTTAAAGGGGGAACACATGCCTAAAGTCTCTGTGATCATGCCAGTTTATGGCGTAGAAAAGTTTGTAGCAGCCGCTGTTGAATCTGTGCTGGCTCAGACATTTACTGATTTTGAATTATTAATAATCGACGACTGCTCTCCTGATAGCAGCATAGAGATCTGCAAAGGCTACAAGGACCCAAGAATCAAGATCATCCCTCATGAATTTAACCGGGGACTCGCAGGCGCACGTAACACCGGTGTGCGACATGCGAAGGGGGACTACCTGGGCTTTCTGGATTCTGATGACCTATGGACACCCGACAAGCTCGAAAAACATGTGGCCCATCTGGATGCCAACCCTGACATCGGCGTTTCTTTCAGCCGTTCTGCATTCATAGATGAAGATGGGACTGATACCGGTTACTACCAGATGCCTCGGCTCAGAGATATTGAACCGGGTTACTACTTGTGCCGCAATCCGATTGGGAATGGTTCAGCACCGGTTATTCGGCGTGAAGTGTTTAGCGACATCCGCTATGAAGATGATCTCCATGGTAAGGCGGAGGACTTCTACTTCGATGAGCGCTTCCGGCGCTCGGAAGACATCGAATGCTGGATTCGTATAGCTGTAAATACCAACTGGAAGATCGAGGGACTTCCAGAAGCCCTGACACTTTATCGCCTAAATGCCGGCGGCCTTTCGGCTCAATTACTTAAGCAGCTGGAGTCATGGGAGCAAATGATCGAAAAGATTCGGCAATACGCCCCGGAATTCCTTGCAAAATGGGAGTCGCTGGCAAGGGCTTACCAACTCAGATACCTGGCGCGCCAGTCGATACGCCTGAAAGATGGGGCCATGGCCGTGAAACTGTTCAACCAGGCTTTAGGCTCTGATGCACGCATTATTGTTCAGGAGCCAGCCAGAACCATTCTGACTGCGGGCGCTGCCTATACTCTCTGGATATTGCCCTCCACCTTATATCAGTGGATTGAAAACGTGGCGCATGTTCTGGTAGGTAAATTCCAGAATAAGATTGTAAATCGTCAGATTGAAGAATCCAGAAGCGGGCGATAATGGAGGAAACGGAACTCTTTGACAGAAGCCTTGCTGTCGTGCTGCTGATACTGCTCTCCCCTATTCTTCTGGTCAGAGCAGCACTGGCACTGCTGAGCCGAAAACTTTTCATTAGTAAACCCTACCGCGGCAAAGCTGGTAAAGAATTCAATTTACTGTTTTTCAACAACATTCTCTTTCCAGGTACTCGCCTTGCCCATCTGTTCAATATCGTACGGGGGGATCTGGCTTTTGTAGGCCCGTCCTTTCGGGAGAGCCAGGGGCTGGATGAGCAACTACCCGAGACCCAGCGGCTTCTGTCTGTGCGACCCGGCATCTTTTCCCCGGCGGACCTGAGACGAAAGCTCGCAATGGATCATGAAGGGCGCATGGCCATTGAGCTTGAATGGATCAGTAATAGAAGTATACGGGGCAACCTGACGCTGCTTCTGCGAACCCTTATCAGCAGGATTTTATACGGCGATGCTAAAGCACGTGCGCCCGACAAGATCAGCTTCTTTGGCATCGTAATAAAAAATACCAGCATGGATGTGGCAGTAGCCGACATTCTTGAGGCGTCCAAAAATCACCCATGCACAGTGCTGCAATACGTAAACCCCCATTGCTTGAACACGGCCTACAAAAATGAGGAGTACAGGCAGGCATTGCTGAATGCAGATTGCATTTTGCCCGATGGTAGCGGTATCAATCTTGGTTGCCGCATGAAAAAAATAGCCTTGAAGGGCAACCTGAACGGCACAGACCTGTTCCCCAAACTTTGTGAAGCCGCCCAGGAATCCGGTCAATCACTATTCCTGCTGGGGGGTGAACCGGGGATAGCAGCCAGTACCGCAGAAAACATGCAGGCCCAATACCCGAATTTAAAAATCTCGGGGACCCACCATGGATTTTTCGATGATGAGGATGAAGTCATTGACCTGATCAATGGCTCGGGTACAGATATCCTGTTGGTTGCAATGGGTGTCCCAATGCAGGAACTGTGGATAGAGAATAACCGTGACAAACTTGAAGTGGGTTTGGCAATGGGTGTTGGCGGATTATTTGATTTTTATTCCGGGCGAATTTCGAGAGCACCTATATGGCTACGAGAAATTGGTTTTGAATGGGTCTGGCGTATTCTTCAGGAGCCAGGCCGAATGTGGCGACGTTACGTCATCGGTAACCCGTTATTTATGTGGCGTGTGTGGATGGAAGCCCGCAATGAACCTTTCGATAGCAGCATGCTGGTCAAAAAGAAAGATGGTGGCTACGACCTTGCCGTCCTGCCACCCTCTCGTACCGTTACCCAGCGTAACCTGCTGTTAAAGAATCTACGCATCAGGGCCAATAATATGAGGCGCGCCAGGTGGCGTATGCGGATTTTGTTCCATGCGGTTTTTAAGCGGCTGATGGATATTTCTGCTGCATTCCTGCTGATACTGTTATTGACGCCTGTTTTTGCGCTTGTGGCAATGATTATCAAACTGGAATCTCCCGGACCCGTTTTCTTCAGCCAGAAACGCGTTGGTCGAGGTGCTATTACATTCGACTTCTACAAGTTCCGCTCCATGTACACCGACGCAGAGGAACGCAAGAAGGAATTAATGGAGCAGAATGAAATGCAAGGCGGGGTCATCTTCAAGATGAAGGATGACCCTCGCGTGACTCGCGTGGGCAAGTTTATTCGCAAATATTCAATAGATGAACTACCTCAACTTTATAATGTTTTGCGGGGTGATATGTCGCTGGTCGGCCCTCGCCCACCAGTACCCAGTGAAGTTGAAGAGTATACGGTCAGTGACCGCAGGCGCCTGGACTCAATACCTGGAATCACAGGCCTTTGGCAAGTTTCAGGACGATCTGAAATCCCGTTTGATCAGCAGGTCGAGATGGATGTTCAGTACATTTATTCCGCCACGCTGTGGGAGAATATCAAGCTACTATTCAAGACCATCCCGGCTGTTTTGGCTGGCAAGGGCGCATATTAATGTCACAGACGCTGGATACGGCGGTCATCTTTGCAGATCGTCTGGGCAAGGAACTTGCCCCATTGTTTCAGGCGAGTTGCCCTGCACTTTTGCCTCTCGCTGGCAAGACACCACTGGAATTTTGCCTTGACGATATAGCGACCGCGGAATTCAAACGCGTCATCATCGTCGTATCACGGTGTGTAGAAGATATACGCAGGATGGTGGCAGATGGTGATGCATGGGGCGTCAGCGTTGAATATGTACTTTCCCGTGGCGAAGAAAACCCCACTTCTTTTCTGAAGCGCTTCAGCGCGCTAATCGATGGCTCGTTCCTTGCGACTCGTGGCGATGTCATGCGTCATCCAGTAATGAAGACAGTCATAGCATCGGCAAACTCGAGTAATCAGGTCGTTTCAGATGATGGCCAGAATGCTGGGATCGTTCTTACCAGTGCTGATGCACCGAATCTGGATGCATTGGCCTGGCCCCTGCCGGACATCGATCCTTCATGGTCTGCTTTAAACCTGCCGTGCTCACTGAACCCGCTTCTTTCGCTTGATCAATTCCGGGTTGCCAATCTGGACTGTGTGACACAGAAAACCCAGGGCCTAGTGCTTCCTGGCCTGCAGATACAGGAAGGCGCACGGATTGGCCGATTAAGTCACCTGCCACCCAATGTGATGGTCAATAGCCCTGTGTTACTGGGTGATCATAGTTCTGTACACCAAAGTTGCGCCTTGTATGGTCCCGTGGTGATCGGTGATAACTGCTTTATAGATAAAGATACACAGATCACTGCATCCGTGATTCTGCCTGATACCTATATTGGGGCTGGTCTGGATATAAAAGATGCAATTGTCGGTGAGGGGCAGTTAATTCATACAAAGGATGATATAGCCATCCAGATTGATGACCCGCTTTGGGTTGCACCAATGGAACAGCGCGTCATAGCGTCTGACAGTTCTTTCATAGAGCAGTTTATTGCCCTGTTATTACTGATAAGCAGCCTTCCCCTGTGGCCAGTTGCCATGCTGCTGTCGACTTCCAAAAACGGTAAACGGTTGAGTAAACGTACCGTTCTGGGCAACAAACGAGGATTGCGTGGCCAACGTCTGGAATCGACCTGCTATGCCTGGACGACCAATAGCCCATTGCTAAACAAGTTACCTGGGCTGCTGTCCGTCATGTCTGGCCACTTACGAATATTTGGTAGTCACCCACGCACGCCTGGTGAGGCCGTTTATAGCCCGCTTTCCAGCCTGACGACCCAGGAATATACAGAGCAGCCTCCAGCCGGCCTGGTGTCCCCAGCCAGCCTGTTTCTTGCCTCTGACGCCCCGATTGAAGAAGTTGAATTATTTGAAATCTGCTTTTCTGCAGAACGTTCATATCGCCGCGAACTCGAGTGCTGGTTAAGAGCGATTCGTCTACTGTTTAGTATCAATTCCTGGCGCGCCAGGAAAACTGCCTGACCGGGCCGGCCGCTCGGCCTGTATTTGGAGAATAATTATGGCAACCGTATTAGTAGTAGGCGGAGCTGGATATATCGGCTCTCATATGGTGGATATGCTTCAACAACATGGCCACCATGTCATTGTTCTTGATAATTTCTCCACAGGTTACCGGGATGCCTTACAGAATGTAGAGCTCGTGGAGGGCAGTCTTGGCGATGCCAATCTGCTGGATAAGTTGTTTACCCAGAACAAGATTGATGCGGTGATGCATTTCGCCGCTTTTATCGAAGTGGGTGAATCCGTTAGCAAACCTGCCAAGTACTACCAGAACAATACAATCCATACCCTTGAATTGCTGAACGCAATGGTAAGGCATGAGATCAATAAATTTATATTTTCATCCACAGCCGCGGTTTACGGGATGCCTGTCGAGGTGCCGATACCTGAAACCCACGTACTCAATCCGATTAATGCCTATGGACGCACCAAGCTCGCAGTGGAGATGATCCTCGAGGATTACCGGGTTGCCTATGGACTCAATTACTCCGCTTTGAGGTATTTCAACGCAGCAGGTGCTGACCCGCAGTGTCGTTTCGGGGAGCGCCATGACCCTGAATCCCACCTCATTCCACTTATTCTTCAGGCAGCTTCGGGGCGACGAGAAAGCATTTCAGTATTTGGTCGGGATTACGATACCCCAGACGGTACCTGTATTCGTGATTATGTACATGTGGTCGACCTTTGCACTGCCCACGAACTCGCGCTTACATCGCTTCTGGCAGGCAAGGCCGGTGGTATCTATAACCTGGGTAATGGACAGGGCTTTTCTGTACAGGAAGTGATCAACGTAGCCAAGGAAGTTACCGGTAGGGACTTCACGGTTATCGACGGGCCAAGACGCCCAGGTGACCCAGCACGACTCGTTGCCGATAGCAGCAAAGTCAAGCAGGAGCTGCAATGGGTTCCCGAGTTCGATGCGCTTGCGACAATGATTGAACATGCCTGGCAATGGGAGCTCAGGCATCACTGCAACAAACAGGACTAGACAGGCCCTTTAACGATGAGCCTCAGGGAGCGATTACGGTTTTTTATCGCAGCGGAAAAAAAGCTTATCAGTATGCTCGGGTCCAGCTTTATCGTCAGGGGACTCGGCGTAGCAGCGGGATTTGTAATGCACGTCCTGCTTTCACGAGCCCTAGGCGCTGAAGGTGCGGGCGTCTTTTATCTGGCCCTGACGTTGATGATGGCCGCCGGTGTTATTGGCAAGTTCGGCCTGGACACCGCTCTGATGAAGTATGCCGGTACCGCAGCCGGTCGAGATGACATGGCCAGTGTGAGAGGAATCTATTTTCAATCGTCCCTCCTCTCCGTGGGGTTATCAGTACCGGCCACCATTCTTCTAGTCTTTTCCGCACCGTGGCTAGCTCAGGAATTATTCAATAACAGTGAATCTGAAGGCGCGATTATTATTCTCGCACTGGCTGTTACCCCATTCAGCCTCATATGGATTCAATCTGGGGTACTCAAGGCAATCGAACGACCTGTCGCAGCCACCCTGGTTGAGTCTGCCCTGCTGCCGTCGATAATGGCAGCCTCCTTGGTAATGATTCTGCTGTTTGACTCCGTCAGCATCAGCACCGCAGGATCGGCTTATTTGCTCGCCACGATAGCTACCAGTCTCATAGGGTTGGTCATCTTCAAGTCAGGACCAGGGGCGCGCGGCCATCGAAAGACGATATCAACGATGGCGCTCACGCGTGACTGTGCACCACTTGCGCTGATTGACATGATGAACTTCCTGATTGCATGGGCCATTTTCCCAATACTAGGCAGTGTGGCCCCTGCGTCCGAGGTAGGTATATTCAATGCCGGTCATAAACTCGCTATTCAGTTCAGTGTAATTCTGGTTGTATTTGGGGGCATTATGGCCCCGAAATTCGCGGTGTTGCATGAGAAGAATGATCTCACTGAACTGGAAAGGCAGATCAAGAATGCCACCTTCTTCATGAGCCTGGCAGCCATGCCTGTCGCAATACTGTTGCTCGCCTGGCCGGAAATAGTTGGAGTTATATTTGGCTCTGAATTCGCGTCGGCAGACATAATTTTGCGCGTACTGGTCATCGGTCAGTTAATTAACCTGATGACCGGGCCATGCGGCTACGTTCTGGCGATGACAGGTCACCAGACCGTGCTACGGAACATACTATTAATTACCCTGCTGATTACACTGCCCGCAATCTGGTATCTAGGCAGGGAGCACGGAGCGGTTGGCGCCGCAGTGGCGAGTTCATTTGGCCTTGCGCTCCAGAATCTTCTGGCGCTTGGGTTCGTATACAAATACCTGGGAATCTTCGCACTGCCGTTATACAGATCTCGCCAATCATAACCTGCATATTCAATCAGCTTTTTGTTTAACCGGAAGCAGCCATCGGTCTAGGCAGGCTGATGAGCAGGATTAAATGGTGGGGTGTGAAGGATTCGAACCTTCGACCAGCGGATTAAAAGTCCGATGCTCTACCAACTGAGCTAACACCCCATTGCCTGATTTGCCTGCTTGGGACCTTGTTCTGATAGCAGCCCAAGCGTAGCGAGCGCGTATTCTACTGATATCGAGTAGGATCTGGTACCCCAGAAGCAGAAAAACCTTGTTTTCTAAGTCGACAGGCATCACAGCGTCCGCAGGCCCTGCCCTCAGCATCGGCCTGGTAGCAACTGACCGTCTGCGCATAGTCCACCCCAAGCATGATTCCCGCGCGTATGATTTCTGACTTGCTCATGGAAATTAAAGGGGTGTGAATGGTAAATGCATGCTTTCCTTCCACCCCTGCGCGTGTTGCCAGGCGCGCAAGTTCTGTAAAGGCTGAGATAAATTCCGGTCGGCAGTCCGGGTAGCCTGAGTAATCAACTGCGTTTACCCCGATGAATATGTCCCAGGCCTCCAGTGTTTCAGCCATTCCCAGCGCCATGCTCAAAAGCAGGGTATTACGTGCGGGTACGTACGTGACGGGGATAGTGTCTCCTGCATCCGTATTTTCAGGAACCGCGATATTTCTGTCCGTTAGTGCAGAGCCACCCAATGCGTCCAGATTGATATGGATATGCTGATGTGACACGACCTGGTTCTGCCTTGCGATACGGTCTGCCGCCTTCAACTCGGCATCATGGCGCTGCCCGTAGCTCACGCTCAGCGCATGGCAGGCATATCCCTGGCTGGTCGCCATTGCCAGGCAAGTAGTTGAATCAAGCCCGCCTGAAAGCAGTACGACTGCCTTTTTCTTCATTATTGGATCCTGGTCACACTAACGCCCTGGCTGGTCATCCCAGAGCTGCTTGTGCAGTTGCATCTGAAATCTCACTGGTAGCTTATCTTCTACTACCCAATTAGCCAGGGTGGTGTCTGAAAGCTGGCCATGACTGGGTGAGAACAATACCTCGCAGCGATCAGACAGGCTATGTTCCTTAACGAAGCTCACCGCCCACTCATAGTCAGAGCGACTACAGAGCACAAACTTCACCTGGTCATCCCGCTCAATAAAGTCCAGGTTTCCTGGCAAATTGCGCTCGACTTCACCTGAACCAGGTGTTTTTACATCAATCACGCGATGTACGCGTCTGTCTACCCTCGAAATATCTATCGCGCCACTAGTCTCCAGGGATACGATGTATTCTTCATCACAGAGGCGCTTGAGCAGTGGCAGGCAGTTCTTCTGGGCCAGCGGTTCACCGCCAGTCACGCAGACATGTTTAACCCCATGACTCGCCACCTGGTTTGCGATTTCATCCAGTGAATGCCATTGCCCGCCGTGGAATGCATAGGCAGTGTCGCAGTACTGGCAGCGCAGTGGGCAGCCAGTCAGGCGAACAAATACAGTGGGCCAGCCGACACTACGCGACTCTCCCTGCAGTGACAGAAAAATCTCGGTGATTTTCAGGCGAGGACTAACGACCGCGGCCGCTGGGCCTTGGTTCTGCTCAGACATGCTGATTAGCGCCCTTCCCTATCCATGCGCTCCAGGCGCTGCTTTGCGAGCGCAGCTACGCTGCTATCGGAAAACTCTACGCGTACGCGCTCAAGCGAAGCTCGCGCTTCGGGGTTATTGCCGAGCTCATACTGTATATAACCGATCTTTAAAAGTGCGCCCGGCAGCTTGCTACTGTCAGGATGCTCTTTCAACAATAATTGAAATTGCTCAAGTGCGGTTGGGTAGTTTTTCTTAACGTAATAGGTTTCCGCCAGCCAGTAGCGTGCATTGTCGGCATAGTTGCCAGCAGGGAACTGATTCAGAAACCCACTAAATGCACTAACCGAATCGTCGTAACGCCCCTGCTTTAATAGCTCGAATGCCTTCAGGTATGCGTCCTGTTCAGTAAGTGTGGGTTGGGGCATGTCCCCGACTACGCTACCTGATTCTGCTCCTTCGCCCTCGGTTGCACCGGAGTCAGTTGTACCAGCTTCCACAGTGGGCGCATCTTCTGTAG
>JBFKKS010000037.1:0-15575 GCA_041630955.1 Nevskiales bacterium | reverse complement strand
GGATTCAGGGGATGCCCTGACCTATCAAATCGTGGGTGAGGATGAAGCTGATATCAAGGCGCACCGTATATCCATTAACTCACCAATTGCCCGTGCCCTGATCGGCAAGGAAGAGGGTGATGAGGTTGAGGTCCAGGTGCCAGGTGGTATGCGTACGCTTGAAATCATCGCGGTAAAGTACATTTAAGCGCCGATCCGGCAAGGTACGCAGTCAGCGTCAAAAAACCATAGGTATTGAGGGCAAACCAATACAATGCCGTAAAGGCGTCGATTGGATTAGTCTTTTTCTTTGCGGCGATAAATCGTCGCAGTGGCACCTATCTGTTGAACCAGTTCTGCCTTGGTTTTATCACAGCATTCCGCGATCATTGCTTTGCGGTCATCGCGGTCGCCAGCACCAAAACGAATCTTGATCAGTTCGTGGTGATCCAGGGCCAGTTCGATCTCGGCGAGAACGGCATCACTGAGCCCCGCTGCACCGGTGGTGACGACGGGCTTCAGGTGATGGGCCTGGCTCTTGAAGGATTTGCGTTGTTGCTGTGAAAGTGGCATTGCAGTGCTCGAATGGTGGGCGCGCATTATAACGGGATGTATTAGCCTAAACCTATGCCAAAAAAAGCAAGTAGCCGCCGCTGGCTGGATGAACATCATAACGACCCCTTTGTGAAACGTGCTCGTGAAGCTGGCTATCGCTCGCGTGCAGTTTTCAAACTGGAAGAAATTGATGCGAAGGACCACCTGATTAAACCGGGTATGGTAGTGGTGGATCTGGGCGCAGCACCGGGCGGCTGGTCGCAGTATGCGGCACGACGTATGAAGGGCAGGGGGCGGGTGGTAGCCCTGGATATCCTGCCAATCGAACCCATGGCCGATGTAGAGGTCATACAGGGAGACTTTCGAGAACCTGAGCCACTGTCAGCCCTGCAGGACTTACTGCAAGGTGAGCCGGTAGACCTTGTATTGTCGGATATGGCCCCCAATATGAGTGGAGTGGCACCCGCTGATCAGGCTGCGGCAATGTATCTGGCAGAGTTGGCACTGGATTTCGCTGCTGAGCATCTGACCAAGAAGGGAAGTTTTTTGGTGAAGGTCTTTCAGGGTGAAGGATTTGATAGTTATTTTAGGCAGTTGAAGCAAACATTTAAGACTGTTTCTACTAGAAAGCCTGAGGCTTCTCGTGGACGCAGCAAGGAGCTTTATCTGCTAGCTCAGGGTTTGCGTCTGGTATAGTTACATTGATAGTGCCGCTGACTGCGGCAATTACGGCCGCCTGACGGTATGAGGATATTCGCTTGAATGATTTAGCAAAGACGCTGTTGATGTGGTTGCTCATCGGCATGGTGCTGTTGAGTGTGTTCAACAGTTTTTCGCCCAAGGGCAGCAAGAATCAGCCGGTAACCTACTCCGAGTTTGTAAAGCAGGTTGAACAGGGCAATATCAGTAGTGTGATCCTGGAAGGTGATCGCATTCGGGGTCGTAGCATCGGTGGACAGGATTTTGATGTCTACAACCCTGAAACGGACAACAAGGCCTTGATTGGCACTTTGCTGGATAACAATGTTGAAGTGATAGGCAAGCCAGCTGAACAGCCATCACAGTTATTCCAGATATTTGTTTCATGGTTCCCGATGCTGCTCCTGATCGGTGTCTGGGTTTACTTCATGCGCCAGATGCAAGGTGGTGGTGGAGGCCGGGGCGCGATGTCTTTCGGCCGATCCAAGGCCCGTATGCTGTCGCCGGATCAGGTCAAGGTGACCTTTGCCGATGTGGCGGGCGTGGAGGAGGCCAAGCAGGAAGTCTCCGAACTGGTCGACTTCCTCAAAGATCCAGGTAAATTCCAGCGCCTTGGTGGAAAAATCCCGCGCGGCGTTCTGATGGTCGGTTCGCCAGGTACCGGTAAAACCTTACTCGCACGTGCTATTGCGGGCGAGGCTGGTGTGCCTTTCTTCACGATCTCGGGCTCGGACTTTGTTGAAATGTTTGTCGGTGTCGGTGCCTCCCGTGTACGCGATATGTTCGAGCAGGCGAAGAAACATGCGCCGTGCATCATTTTTATCGATGAAATTGATGCTGTTGGGCGTCACCGTGGCGCCGGGCTTGGCGGCGGTCATGATGAGCGCGAACAGACCCTGAACCAGCTATTGGTTGAGATGGACGGGTTCGAAGGCAACGAGGGCGTAATCGTTATAGCCGCGACAAACCGTCCGGATGTGCTGGATCCTGCCTTACTCCGCCCAGGGCGTTTCGACCGCCAGGTTGTTGTTCCACTGCCCGATGTACGTGGTCGTGAGCAGATCATCAAGGTGCACATGAAGCAGGTGCCGCTGGCAGATAATGTCAAACCAAGCATTATTGCCAGGGCAACCCCGGGTTTCTCGGGTGCCGATCTGGCCAACCTGGTGAACGAAGCGGCCCTGTTCGCAGCCCGTGCCGGCAAACGTCTTGTTGACCACGAGGATTTCGAGAAGGCCAAGGACAAGATCATGATGGGCGCTGAGCGGCGATCCATGGTGATGAATGAAAGTGAAAAGAAACTGACTGCCTACCATGAGGCGGGACACGCCATCGTCGGGTTGTCAGTGCCGGAACACGATCCCGTTTACAAGGTCACCATTATTCCGCGTGGTCGGGCCCTGGGTGTGACGATGTTTCTGCCCGAAGAGGATCGCTACAGCTATACAAAACAGCGCCTTAACAGCCAGATTTGTTCCTTGTTTGGCGGTCGCATCGCAGAAGAGCTGATTTTCGGAGCGGAAGCGGTCACCACCGGTGCCTCAAATGATATCGAGCGCGCGACCGAAATCGCCCGCAACATGGTGACCAAGTGGGGTCTTTCCAGCAAGCTTGGGCCGCTTTCCTACAGTGAGGACGATGGCGAGGTATTCCTGGGGCGCAGTGTCACTCAGCACAAGAATGTGTCAGATGAGACGGCCCACATCATCGATAACGAAATTCGCACGATTATCGATAGCAATTACAAGTTGGCAGAGAAAATTCTCAAGGACAACGAGGATAAGCTGCACGCCATGGCCGAGGCCCTGATCAAGTACGAGACCATTGATTCAGACCAGATGGCAGCGATCATGGAAGGACGCGAGCCCGGCCCACCTAAAGACTGGGACGACAGCAGTGGCGGTGGTACAGCAAAGGCAGATGATGTCTCTGGCGGTGAGCCTGGCGTCAAGCCAGCCGGACCTCCCAAGCCTGCCAGCCAACACTAGTAAACCATGCACAGGCCGACGCAAGTCGGCCTGTTTGTATATGCATATTAATTGCAATGGCCGCATACTCGACCTGAGTTCACCCGTCGTGATGGGCGTCTTGAATATCACGCCTGACTCATTCTCTGATGGCGGTCAGTACATTAAGCCGCAGCTTGCCATCGAACGGGCCCGGCAGATGATCGCCGAAGGTGCGGCCATTATTGATATCGGAGGAGAGTCCACACGCCCCGGTGCCGAACCCGTCCCAGAGCAGCAGGAACTGGAACGCGTTCTGCCCGTCATCGAACGGCTGGCCGGCGAAATTGACGCTGTAATTTCAATTGACACTATGAAGCCAGCAGTCATGCTGGCTGCCTGCGAGGCCGGTGCTACGTTAATTAATGACGTTAACGCGCTGCGTGCCGAAGGCGCGTTACAGATAGCGAAAGAGACCGGTGCCGGGGTTTGCCTGATGCACATGCTGGGGGAGCCTCGCACGATGCAGAAGGAGCCCGCCTATCATGATGTGACGGAAGCAGTTACGGATTTTCTCCGACAACGCCTGAACGACTGTATTACTGCGGGTTTTGCGCCGGAACGTATTCTGCTTGATCCCGGTTTTGGTTTCGGAAAGACATTGGCCCATAACCTGCAACTGCTGGCAGAACTGAACCAGTTGGCGAAACTGGGGCGCCCGCTACTGGTCGGCGTATCAAGGAAATCGATGTTTGGCACATTGCTGGACTTGCCTGCCCATGAACGCGTTCATGGTGGTGTGGCAGCTGCGAGTCTGGCGGTCTGGCAGGGCGCCAGTATTATCCGCAGCCATGACGTGCGTGCCACGACGCATGCCGTTAAGGTAGCCTCTGCGATTAAGGATTACCGCATCAGAACCATGGAGGAAACGACATGAGTCGTCGTTATTTTGGCACAGATGGTATACGAGGCCGGGTCGGGCAGGCACCGATGACGCCTGATTTTGCCTTGCATCTGGGATGGGCGGCAGGCCGTGTGCTGGCGCCTGAAGGTGGTCGTGCCCTGATTGGAAAAGATACCCGTTTGTCAGGGTATATGTTTGAGTCTGCGCTCGAGGCTGGCTTTGCCGCCGCGGGTGTAGAGGTGCTGTTGGTCGGTGTGCTTCCAACCCCCGCCATTGCCTACCTTGCACGCACATTCCGGGCCAGCGCCGGCGTGGTCATAAGTGCATCTCATAACCCGTTCCAGGATAACGGCGTAAAGTTTTTCGCGGCTGACGGACGCAAGATTGCCGACGAGCTTGAAGAGCAGATAGAAGTCCTTCTGGGCCAGGAAATGGTAACCATAGCTCCGGAGCTTTTGGGGCGCGCCAAACGAATCGACAGTGCCCAGGGGCGCTATGTTGAATTTTGCAAGGGCACGTTCAGGCAAGAAGCCTCACTGAAGAACATGAAGATCGTTGTCGATTGCGCGCATGGTGCGACCTATAACGTTGCGCCACATGTTTTCCGGGAACTGGGCGCTGATGTCACCGTGATTGGGGCGAGTCCAAACGGGCTGAATATTAACGACGGGGTTGGGTCGACTCACATCGACGCCTTGCGCGCAGCCGTTATTGAGGCAGGAGCTGACCTGGGTATCGCACTGGATGGGGATGGTGACCGCTGCTTGCTGGTCGATGCCGATGGTCAGAGTATCGATGGTGATGAAATTCTTTACATCCTCGCTAAGGCCAAGCAGCGTGATGGCAGCTTGCGGGGGCCGGTTGTCGGTACTCTGATGAGTAACCTCGGGCTCGAACTGGCGTTGAGGAATGCAGGTATCGGTTTTGAGCGCGCCAATGTGGGGGACCGCTTCGTGCTCGAACGTTTGCGCGAGACCGATGGTAACCTCGGTGGCGAGTCATCAGGTCATATCCTGTGTCTGGATCGCACCAGCACTGGAGATGGCATCGTCGCAGCACTGCAGGTACTGGCCGTGATCCTGGAGACAGGTCAGAGTCTTCGTGGGCTTCTTGGTGATTTGGAAAAGTGTCCTCAAACCCTAATCAACGTCCGTATCGAAGGGCACTCCGCCGAAGTGCTGATGAATGCACAGATGGTAAAGCAAGCTGTTTCTGAAGTTGAAAGTTTGCTGGGTGAGCGCGGTAGGGTATTGCTGAGAGCCTCGGGTACCGAGCCACTGGTTCGAGTCATGGTTGAAGGCGTGGAGTCATCACAGGTCAGGCAATGCGCCGAGAAAATTGCGGATGCCTTGAGGCAGTCCACGTAGAACTGTACTGAACGATTGAAGATGTCACTGCGCGCCGTTATGCTTGCGCGCGATTTACTGAATGCTAAGGGGATGACGCATGGCCAGACGTCCAATGGTTGCCGGGAACTGGAAAATGCATGGCTCTATGGCCATGACCGATGAATTGGTTGCCGGTATTGCGGCTGCCGTAGCAGAAATGAATAACGTCGACACGCTCGTTTGTCCGCCATATCCATTCATAGCTGCGGCTTTTTCAAGGGCAGGTACCAGTGGTCTGGCGGTAGGCGCGCAGGACGTCTGCGAGCAAACCGGGCAAGGCGCCTTTACGGGCGAGGTCAATGGTTCGATGCTAAAAGAAATTGGCTGTAACTATGCGCTGGTAGGGCATTCCGAGCGACGAGAGTATTACGCGGAAGATGATCAGAAGGTGGCCCAGAAATATATCGCGGCCCAGTCGGCAGACCTCGTGCCGGTGTTATGCATCGGCGAAACCCAGTCGGAGCGTGAAGCGGGCCAGACCGAGGCGGTGCTGACACGTCAGTTAAGAGCCGTTATCGATCTGGCAGGCATAGCCAGCTTTGCAAATGCAGTCGTTGCCTATGAACCAGTCTGGGCTATTGGTACCGGGCTTACTGCCAGTCCGGATCAGGCTCAGGACACTCATGCCTTTATTCGCGGCATCTTCGCGAGTGAAGATGCTATAATCTCGCGCGATTTGCGTATCCTCTACGGAGGTAGCGTAAAACCGGGTAATGCCAGTGAGCTGTTTAGCTGTGCTGATGTTGACGGCGGCTTGATTGGAGGTGCGTCTCTGGAAGCAGAGTCATTCACAGCCATCTGCGCTGCTGCAGAAGCACTAGCAGGTTAGTCGATCCGGCTACTTACACATTCAACACAAGATTTAATATGTTCTCAGTACTTGTTGTTTTACAAGTGGTTATTGCCGTTGCATTAATCGGCCTTGTGCTCATTCAGCATGGCAAGGGCGCCGATGCGGGTGCGGCCTTTGGCGCAGGTGCGTCCGGTACCGTATTTGGTGCGAAGGGCTCGGCGAACTTCCTCAGCCGCAGTACTGCTGGTTTGGCTGCCGCTTTCTTTGTTACGAGCCTGAGCCTGGCTTACATCGTGTCACATGGCGGTGCGCAGGGCGACAGTGTTGCTGACCGGGTCGCGGTAGAAGAGCCCGTCGTAATCGACGAACAGCCCCAGATCGTGATTCCGGCCGATGATGCAGAGGCGCAGCCTGATTCGGCACCAGCCGTAACGATCCCGGACTAACCTCGCGTGGCCGACAGGCTGCAAACAGACAATGCCGACGTGGTGGAATTGGTAGACACGCTATCTTGAGGGGGTAGTGGCGAAAGCTGTGCGAGTTCGAGTCTCGCCGTCGGCACCATATTCAGAATTGATAGTCAGGTTAAAGAACTGACTAAGCGCTGGTTAGCCTCCCAGTAACTGCCTGACTGTTTCCGATCCCGGAGATTGTTTGATTACGCCGGGTAACTGGCTGCATTCCTGGGCAAAATTAATCAGTAGCTCCGTCTCGTTACGCACGGCTGCCTGCTGGGCATCCATATCACCCTTGCCGAGCAGTATCAGGTGTCTTTCCGGCCCGACATCCAGACCGGCAAGGCAGACAACGAATTCACCTAGACCCCTGTATTGATTGATGTAGCAGATCGTCAGGTGGTTATCACGGGCCATCTTCAGGCCCGGAAGCACGTTCTTGACCGCAGTCCAGGGTGCAGTGAAATTGATCTGGTTAACATCCGTGTTATGGACGCTGGCTCCGGATTTTTCAGTAATGATACGAAGTGCCTTCGTATTGGCGTACAGGATACGCCCGGTTGTAGCGATGAGGGCGACGCCAACGGTCAAGCCATCAATGAGCGCTAAGGACTCCTGCTTGCGGTGCTCAGATTCAGCGACCTGCAATATTTCGTGATTGATGCTGTTAAGCATTTCCTTATGCATGACCTACCCCTAGGTGTTTCCAAGTTGTTTCAGCATCAGGGCGTCTATAAAGACGCTTTCCGTGCAATGCCTTTTAGCGGCGCCCTGTATGCCATTGTTATGGCGCTTATTATACAGGATCGCCATCAGAAGAACGTGACTTTTTTGACTTTGCTGGACAGCAAGCAACCGTCCTGACATTCTTGACGCAAACCAGCTTTGCGAGGGGACTTATGCAGGCCGGGAGTATATGGCCACTGCTGATCTATGCGATGGCTGTGGCGTTACTCGTCACGGTCATGCTTGGTTTGTCGCATTTCCTGGGCATGCGTAGTACGGGCCGGGCCAGAAATGAACCCTTTGAATCCGGCGTATTACCGCTGGGCTTTGCACGCGTTCATCTTCCCGTTCAGTTCTACCTTGTAGCCGTATTCTTTGTGATCTTTGACCTGGAGGCGGTATTCATTTTCGCCTGGGCCGTAGTTGCACGAGAAGCCGGTTGGGCCGGTTATCTGGAGATGCTGGTTTTCGTGGGCATTCTGCTGGTAGGGCTGCTTTACTTATGGCGCCTGGGTGCACTGGACTGGAACCGCGGTCCGTCAAATTCTCGTCGCCACCGAAAGGACGGGGTGTGACTATGCAGTGGACACTCACCCGGACTGACATTCCAGCAGCACCGCAACCAGGCGAGAAGGCTTTCGAGGAGGAGATTCGCAGAAATATCCTGATGGCCAGGCTGGATGATCTGGTGAACTGGGGGCGCAAGCATTCGTTGTGGCCCTTTAATTTCGGTCTGTCCTGCTGTTATGTGGAAATGGCGACAGCCTTTACGCCCCAGCATGATATTGCCCGCTTCGGCGCAGAGGTAATTCGTGCAACTCCCAGACAGGCCGACGTCATCGTGATCTCGGGTACTTGTTTCGTCAAGATGGCCCCCGTTATCAAGCGCCTGTATGAACAAATGCTGGAGCCCAAGTGGGTTATTTCCATGGGCTCCTGTGCCAATTCGGGCGGTATGTACGATATTTACAGTGTGGTACAGGGGGTGGACAAATTCTTGCCTGTTGACGTCTATGTACCCGGATGCCCGCCGAGACCTGAGGCATTGCTGCAGGCCCTGATTTTGCTGCAGGATGCCATTGGCAAGGAACGGAGACCATTGTCCTGGGTAGTCGGTGACCAAGGGGTCTACAAAGCAACGATGCCGAGTCAGCGTGATACAAAACTGGCGGATCGCCAGCGTATGACGTTGCTGCGCCCGCCGGATAAAACCTGAAGTGCGTGCCGGGATATAGGAGATGACGACGCAAGCCGCCATCCGCAGGGGAGCCTGCGAACCACCAGAAAGTACAGTGGTGGCGGCTATTGTTGAGCGATTCGGCGATCAATACATTACCCGGCAGGCAACCGCTGATTGCATCCCGACTATCTGGGTCGACGTTTCCCAAATCACAGCTGTATTGCAGCATCTAAAGCCCGACTTCCCGATGCTTTACGATCTTACGGCAGTGGACGAACGAAACCGGGAACATCGGGATGGCCTGCCGGCCGCGGACTTTACCGTGGTCTACCAACTATTATCTCCTCGAGCAGAGCATGATCTCCGCCTTAAGGTTCCGCTTCACGGGGACACTCCCGAACTGCCGAGTATGGTTGAGCTCTGGCCAGCAGCTAACTGGTATGAGCGCGAGGTATGGGACCTGTTCGGGATTAAGTTTAGCGGTCACCCGAATTTGTGCCGTATTCTCACACCACCCACCTGGGAGGGGCATCCACTACGTAAGGAACACCCGGCGCGCGCGACCGAATTCGACCCCTTTGCACTTGACGATGCCAGGATGGATCGGGAGCACGAGGCGCTCAAATTCAAGCCTGAAGAATGGGGCATGGAAAAGGCACACGACGGAACAGAATTCATGTTTCTGAACCTGGGGCCAAACCATCCCAGCGTGCACGGGGTATTTCGTATCGTTCTGCAACTGGACGGTGAGGTGATTGTCGACGCAGTGCCCGATATTGGTTATCACCACCGTGGTGCCGAGAAGATGGGCGAACGCCAGACCTGGCATAGCTACATCCCCTATACCGATCGAGTTGATTATCTGGGCGGGGTCATGAACAACCTGCCTTATGTGATGGCTGTAGAGCAACTGGCCGGCATAAGCGTTCCCGAACGAGCACAGACTATTCGCGTCATGCTGTGTGAGTTGTTCCGCATCATGAGTCACCTGCTTTTCTATGGCACATTTGCGCAGGATGTGGGTGCGATGTCGCCGGTGTTTTACATGTTTGTCGACAGGCAGAAAGCCTATGACATCATCGAGGCTATTACCGGTTTTCGCATGCATCCGGCCTGGTTCCGTATCGGGGGCGTGGCGGCGGATTTACCGGAAGGCTGGGAAAAGCTGGTTCGTGAATTCCTCGATTGGATGCCAGCGCGCCTGGATGAATACGAGAAAATGGCGATGCAGAACCACCTGCTCAAGAAACGCACAGTAGGGGTCGGCGTATACAGTAGCGACGAAGCGCTGGAGTGGGGCGTCACGGGGCCAGGTCTGCGTGCGACCGGTGTGGCGTTTGATCTGCGCAAGGCACGGCCCTACAGCGGCTATGAAAATTTCGATTTCGAGGTGCCGACTGCGGTGAATGGCGATTGCTACGATCGTTGCCGTGTTCGCGTGGAAGAAATGCGCCAGAGCCTGCGTATTATCGAGCAATGCCTGCAATACATGCCCTCGGGTTCCGTCAAGGCAGATCACCCCCTGACCACACCGCCACCTCGCGAGCGGATGCTGCACGATATTGAAACCCTAATCACGCATTTCCTGAGTGTCAGTTGGGGGCCTGTGATACCAGCAGGAGAAGCCAGCATATCCATCGAAGCAACAAAAGGGATTAACAGCTATTACCTGACCTCGGACGGCAGCACGATGAGCTACCGCACCCGGATTCGGACCCCTTCATTCCCTCATTTGCAGATGATTCCATTGATCTCAAGAGGCGCTTTGATACCGGATTTGATTGCAACCATTGCTTCCATCGATTTTGTGATGGCGGACGTGGATCGATGAGTAGCGAAACGGTACTCAGCGAAGATATCCGCGCGGCGATCGAGCGCGAGGTTTCGCATTACCCGGATCGCCAGGCGGCCAGCATAGAAGCCCTGAAAATCGTTCAGGCAGAGCAGGGCTGGGTATCGGATGCGGCCCTTCGCGCCACGGCTGAATTACTTGGTATGACGGCCGAGGAACTGGATAGCGTTGCCACCTTCTACAACCTTATATTTCGTCAGCCAGTCGGCCGTCATGTGATATATGCCTGCGACAGTGTGAGTTGCTGGATTACCGGCTACGAGGGCCTGCGCAGCATGTTGAAAAAGAAGCTCGGCATCGATATGGGACAAACCACGCCCGACGGCCGCTTCACACTTTTGCCGATCTGTTGCCTGGGTGCCTGCGACCGTGCGCCCGCTGTCCAGATCAATGGCGACCTCCACGGTGGTGTGAGACCGGACGAGATTGATGCTGTGCTGGAGCAGTATCCATGAGTGGCGGCGAGAAGCTGGCTGAACTGAGGGAATCCCTGCCCTTAACGGCTGCGCTGATCGGAAAGCCTTACGGCGCACCGGCGCTTGAGTTGCAGGACTATGAACATGGGGACGGCTATGTTGCGGTCAGGCAGGTTCTGAAGAAACTGGCCCCACAGCAGGTTACCCAGGTCATCAAGGATGCCCACCTGAGGGGGCGCGGTGGGGCAGGATTCCCAACCGGCATCAAGTGGGGGCTGGTGCCGATGGATGAGGGCAGCGGCCCGAAGTATCTGGTCTGTAACGCAGATGAAATGGAGCCGGGTACGTTCAAGGATCGATGGTTGATGGAAGGCGATCCGCACCAGCTGATTGAAGGGATGATACTGGCTGCCTATGCGATTGGGGCGGAGACGGCTTATATCTTCTTGCGTGGCGAATATACGCTTGCGGCGGAACGTCTCGGGCACGCTATCAACGAGGCCTATGCTGCAGGTTACCTGGGGGATCGCATCCTCAAGACTGGCTTCAACCTGCGTATCTACCTGCATACGAGCGCCGGGCGTTATATCTGCGGCGAGGAAACAGCGCTGATCAATTCCCTGGAGGGACGGCGCGCCACGCCCAGGGCCAAGCCACCATTTCCCCAAATTAGCGGATTGTGGGGGCGACCCACCATCGTCAATAACGTCGAAACACTCTGCAATATCCCGCATATCCTGCGTTATGGCGCGGATTGGTTTACATCTCTTGGGCTTGGGAACGACGGTGGAACCAAGCTGTTCGGTGTCAGCGGCAGGGTAAACAACCCCGGCTGTTGGGAACTGCCGATGAGTACACCGATCCGTGAGATTCTGGAGGACAGGGCGGGTGGTATGTATGACGGCTTTGGCTTCAGAGGGCTATTGCCAGGTGGTGCCTCAACTGACTTCCTGGTTGAAGAACATCTCGATCTTCCCATGGACTTTGACAGCATTGGCCAGGCCGGCAGTCGGATGGGCACGGGCACAATGGTGATTCTTGATGATGCCACCTGTCCTGTTGGCATGGTGCTAAACCTGTCTCGCTTCTTTGCCCGTGAATCCTGCGGCTGGTGCACCCCCTGTCGCGATGGATTGCCTTGGACTGCCAAAATCCTCTCTTCACTAGAGGCAGGGGAAGGACAGGACAGTGATCTTGCACTGCTTGCTGAGCAGACCCAGCTGCTCGGACCGGGCAAGACCTTTTGCGCGCTGGCGCCAGGAGCGATGGAACCCCTGCAATCGGCACTCAAATACTTCCGCGCGGATTTTGAACAACATATCAAGGACCGTGCCTGTCCATATCACCATCACCATCAGCGTCACTGGGGGCCGCACTGATGTCGCAGCACAAGGGCAAAATGCGCATCAAGGTTGATGGCAAGACCTACGAGGTTCGGGCTGGTGAAAACCTGTTGCAGGCCTGTCTCTCAAAGGGGCTGGATTTGCCCTATTTCTGTTGGCACCCTGCATTGGGTTCTGTTGGTGCCTGTCGCCAATGCGCAGTCAAGACATTTCAGGACGACAAGGATCAGCATGGGAAGATCGTGATGTCTTGCATGACCCCGGTCACAGATGGTGCGAGGTTGTCGATTGTAGATGATGAGGCATCCCGTTTTCGGGATGCGGTTGTGGAGTTCCTGATGGTGAATCACCCCCATGACTGTGCGGTTTGCGAGGAGGGGGGCGAATGTCACCTGCAGGATATGACGGTCATGACGGGGCATGCGCGGCGCCGATACCGATACAGCAAACGCACCCATAAAAACCAGAACCTGGGACCTTTTATTGGTCATGAAATGAATCGTTGTATCGCCTGTTATCGCTGCGTTCGCTATTACCGGGATTACGCGGGCGGGGATGACCTGAATGTTTTTGGAGCCCATGACAATGTCTACTTTGGACGCGTCGAGGATGGCCCGCTGGAAAACGAGTTTAGTGGCAATCTGGTCGAGGTTTGCCCGACTGGCGTGTTCACTGACAAGACCCTTGGACAACGTTACACGCGCAAGTGGGACCTGCAGACAGCCCCTTCCATTTGTGCCCATTGTTCGGTTGGTTGTAATACCAGCCCGGGCGAGCGTTATGGAGAACTGCGACGCATCAGCAACCGCTATCACGGCGAGATTAACGACTATTTTCTTTGCGACCGAGGCCGCTTTGGTTATGGCCATGTGAATCGTGGTGATCGGCCCAGGCAATTTATGTTGAGGTTAGAAGGCAATGGTGCGGGTCTGCAGGCAGTTGATGCTGCTGCTGGCCTCAGGCAGATACGAGAACTCCTGAAGGATGCCAAACGTGTGGTCGGCATTGGTTCGCCACGCGCCTCGCTGGAAGCGAACTTCGCCCTGCGAGAACTGGTCGGTGCAGGTAATTACTACAGTGGCATGTCGAGCACTGAGCAGCTGCTGGCCGAGCGCATACTGCAGATTCTGCGCGACAGTCCGGCGCCGGTCGCCAGCCTGCGTTCCATGGCCAAGGCCGATGCCGTACTGCTGCTGGGCGAGGATGTAACCAACAGTGCGCCGCGTGTGGCGCTGGCCTTACGACAGGCGGTTAATTCAGGAGCCAGAGCAGTAGCAGCTGACAGGCATATTCCGCCCTGGCAGGCTGATGCAGTTGCCACCGCTGCACAGGGGGTGGAGGACCCCAGGCGTCCTTTCTTCAGCCTGACGCCAATGAAAACAAGGCTGGATGAACTGGCCACAGAAGCGATTCATCTGGAGCCTGACCTGATAGCACGCATGGGCCAGGCCATCGCGAATAAGCTGGGCGTCAAACAAAGCAAGGTGACAGGTCTGAAGCGGCCCCAGAGGTCATTGGTCAAACAGATTGCCGAGGTTCTGGCTGACGCAAAGCGTGTGGTAATTGTTTCAGGCACAGGCTGCGGTGATGCTGGCGTTATAGAGGCGGCTGCAAATATTGCATGGGCACTCAAGTCCAGGGGAATCGATGCCGAGCTGAGCTACGCACTGCCTGAGGCTAACAGTCTGGGTGTTGCGATGCTGGAGGGCGGCAGCATGGACGAGGTACTAGGTCGCATGGGCAGTGGCGCGGTAGATGCCGCAATCGTGCTGGAAAACGACCTTTACCGTCGGGCACCGGCTACAACAGTTGATATGGCGATTGACTACACCCCGCGACTTATCGTGCTGGATCATCAGCAAACCACTACCGGGGCAAAGGCCCTGGCCCTCTTGCCTGCAGCCAGTTTTGCGGAGGGTGATGGCACTCTGGTGAACCAGGAAACGCGAGCGCAGCGCTTCTTTCAGGTTTACGAGCCGCGATTGTTCGACCCGCAATCAGCTATCGCCGAAAGCTGGCGCTGGTTACAGGCTCTGGCGGGCTCCGAAGTCTGGCGTGGCCTGGATGATGTCACGGCAGCCTGTGCGACGGCATTGCCGAAGCTGGCCGGCATTCTCGACGCCGCACCGCATGCGGACCAGCGCATTACCGGTCAACGCGTGCCGCGCATGTCGCATCGCTCCAGCGGACGTACTGCAATGCTCGCAGGCATGAACATTCACGAGCCGCGACAACCTCGAGATGCTGACAGTGCCCTGGCATTTACCATGGAGGGTTATGCGGGCCAGAAAAGACCCGCGGCAGTCCTGCCCATGGCCTGGTCACCGGGCTGGAACTCAAGCCAGGCCTGGAACAAGTTCCAGGACGAAATCGGCGGTGCTCTGCGTGGTGGGGATTCAGGCGTACGCCTGGTTCGCGCAACAGGACAGGCCAGTTATTACTTTCCGGTCCGTGAGGCTGTGGACGAGACTGATGGCCTGCAGATCATCCCGTTGCCACAGATCTTCGGAGGAGAGGAACTCAGTGCGCGTGCTGCCCCCATTCGGGCCCGGCAGCCGGCAGGGTTTGCCGCTATAAATTCTGCGCTAGCGGAACGTATGGGTTTTGAGGAAGGCAATATTGCCAACCTGCAGGTTGATGGGCGCTATTACTCGCTACCAGTCAACATTCGGGACGATATCCCCGCTGGCTGGCTTGGTATCCCGGTGGGCCTGGATGATGTGCCGGTCTATACCGCAGCAGGTATGCCAGTTGAACTTGAAGCAGCCGAAGAGTTGGAGTTGTGATGGTTGCACTACAGCCAATATTGGTCCTGCTTTTGCTGGTTGGTGCAGCAGCCGGGCTGATCTGGCTTGAGCGTCGATTATTGGGCCTCTGGCAGGATCGTTACGGTCCTAACCGGGTTGGCCCCTTTGGCGTGCTCCAGGTGGTGGCCGACATGATCAAGATATTCACCAAGGAAGACTGGATACCACCATTTGCTGACCGGCTCGGTTTCATATTGGCACCCGTGGTGGCACTGGCCACTATTTTGTTGGCTTTTGCTGTCGTGCCGCTCTCACCAGACATTGGTATCGCTGACATGAGTCTCGGGCTGCTTTTTTTTCTGGCCATGGCGTCGCTGGCTGTCTACGCCGTCATCCTGGGGGGATGGTCCTCCAATAATAAGTATGCCTTGCTTGGATCGATGCGCTCGGCAGCGCAAACGATTTCTTACGAGGTCTTCATGGGGCTGGCCCTGATGGGGGTGGTGGTTCAGGCCGGTTCCTTTGATCTGCGTGTGATCGTTACCGCTCAGGCTGATCTGTGGTTCGTGGTACCGCAGTTTCTGGGTTTCCT
>JBFKKS010000036.1:0-15735 GCA_041630955.1 Nevskiales bacterium | reverse complement strand
CGTACGCCGTGTTCCTTGAATGCCGTAATCAAGTAATCTGCTTCGCCCGGCTCGCCTTCGTACCTATAACCATTCTGCAGAACCAGGATGCGTGCGCGTGTTTTGGGATCCACCTCTTGACGCCCGCTCTTGGCCAGAATAAGCACGGTATCCTCCTCCGACTTCACCCGTACAAATACGTTGGTGAATAATCCATGCTTGTGGTCCAGCGCCTCAGTATAAAAAACACCTTTGCCATCCATAATGCTGCGGAACTGTCCGGCAGCGAAAGCCTGGAGTTCGGTCGCTTCCTGTCGCCCCATATCGCGGAGCTGATTAACACGACCGCTGGCCCATGGGCTGAGATCAATACTCAGCCAGGCAGTCAAAACGGCGACCGTCAGAAGTAAAGGCATAAAGGGGCGATACAGGCGCTGCAAGCCAAATCCGGCCGCGGCTATTGCTGCCATTTCATTATCACGGTACAGCCGTCCGAGAGCGAGCATGATTCCCAGCATTAACGAGATCGGCAGAATCACGACCAAGTACTCAATGCTGCTCAATGCGACCAACTTGAGAACCATTTCCTGGGGCAACTTACCAGCCGCCGCACGCCCGAGGAAGCGGGCAAACCCGCTCCCCATCATCAATAGCATTAGCACCAGGGTGACTGCCAGCCAGCCGCTGCTTGCCTCTCTTAGTAAGTAGCGGTCAATAATTCCTAGCTGCACTCGCATAAGACCCTGCTATTCAGGTTGAAAATAAGGATTTTATTGCTATTTTGAATAAATAGTTGGATTTTCACCATATTCACGTAAAATGCCCGCCTAGCAATCTCTTTTGCCTCATAACAATGCAAGCGGCCAGATGGACGCACTATAGCATGCAGGCATACAACCAATAGTGAGCTACAGGGGAACAGGATGGAATTTTTTGCAAAGAGTGGCAGCCCGGACAAACAGCGTGCCGGATGTGTAATCGTGGGTGTCTTTGATCGGCGAAAACTGTCTGAAGCAGCCGAATGCGTTGACCAGATTAGTGACGGCCTGATCTCCAGCGTCATGCGGCGAGGTGACATGGACGGTGAACTGGGCCAGACACTGCTACTCCAACGGCCGGCGAACCTTTTATGTGACAGGGTATTGCTGGTTGGCTGTGGCAAAGAGCGCCTGTTCGACGAGAATGCCTATCGCAAGGCAGTTTCAGCATCCGCTTCAGCCCTTACCAAGCTTGGCGCAATAGACGCCGTCAACTATCTTAGTGAACAGCGCATCAAGGGTCGCGAGGCTGATTGGAAAGTCAAGCAGGGTGTGATTGCTACTGTTGATGCTTTTTATCGATTTGAGCAATGTAAAAGTAATTCATCAAATAAAAAGCGAAATCTTCAACGTTTGACCTTTGCTGTAAGCAGCAGGACGGATCTGCCCAGTGCCGAACTGGGGCTGAATCAGGGCCTGGCCACGGCTCATGGCATTAGCCTGGCCAAGGATTTGGGCAATTTGCCCGGGAATATTTGCACACCCAGCTATCTGGCAGACAGAGCGGTTGAGCTGGCCAAATCTCATGGCAAGCTCAAAACACGTGTGCTTGAAGAAGCCGAGATGGAAGAACTTGGCATGGGCTCGCTGTTGTCCGTGTCACGAGGTAGTCGTGAACCTGCCAAACTTATTGTCATGGAATATAACGGTGGGGCCAAAGACGCCAAACCGGTTGTACTGGTTGGCAAAGGCCTGACCTTTGATGCAGGGGGCATAAGTCTGAAGCCTGCGGCCGCGATGGATGAAATGAAGTACGACATGTGTGGAGCTGCCGCTGTGTTTGGCACCATGCAGGCCGCTGCTGAGTTAGGCCTGCCACTCAACGTGGTTGGCGTAATACCCAGTTCCGAGAACCTGCCTGATGGTGCCGCCAACAAGCCCGGTGATATCGTCACCAGCATGGCAGGCATCACAATTGAGATTCTTAATACGGATGCTGAAGGTCGATTGATCCTATGTGACGCCCTTACCTATGTGGAGAGAAACTATCAGCCCGCCTCGGTTGTGGATATGGCCACTCTCACTGGCGCCTGTGTGATCGCCCTGGGCAGCCAGGCAAGCGGCCTGTTCTATAACAATGATCGGCTTGGCAAGGCATTGCTCAACGCTGGTGACGTCAGCGGCGACCGCGCCTGGGCAATGCCGTTATGGCCCGAATATGACCAGCAGCTTAAAAGCCCATTCGCCGATGTGGCCAACGTGGGTGGTCGCGAAGCCGGGGCCATTACAGCGGCCTCCTTCCTTGCACGCTTCACGAAAAAAATGCGCTGGGCACACCTGGATATAGCAGGTACAGCCTGGAAAAGTGGCAATAACAAGGGTGCAACCGGACGCCCTGTGGCACTGCTTACTGAGTACCTGCTTGCACAGGTCGAGGAGTAGGCGCTGACTCGGATCGATTTTTTTATATTGGCAGCAAAGCACCCCGCAGGAATAACAGGTTATGCCTGCCATTTGGCAGAGAAAGCGTATCTCAATGGTGGCAACATCTTTCTGCAAGTATCTGATGCCGACATGCAGGCACAAGTGCAAGAGGCTTTGTGGACAAGCACCTGGGGGCGTGAGACCGGACAGTTCATGCCACACGAGTGCTGGTCGTCCGAGTCGAGACAGGAAGCCTGTATTTCACCCTTGCTGATCGGCGTGACAGAGCCTCCGCCCAGTCACTATGACCTGTTGATCAATTTGAGCGATGATGTGCCACTTTATTTCAGCCGTTTCGAGCGGGTACTCGAAATCATTGATGCCACGCAACCCGAGGCCGGTCGGTTGCGATACCAGTTTTATCAGAACCGTGGCTACCCACTACAGACACACAAAATACCAGCGAATTAAAACATTTCATGGAAAAAACATTTGACCCTCAGGCGATTGAACAGCACTGGTACCAGGAATGGGAAGCGCGAGGCTATTTCAAACCCCGGAGCACAAAAAACGTTCAGGAAAGTGACTCCTATTGCATTGTAATACCTCCGCCCAATGTCACCGGCAGTCTGCATATGGGGCATGCGTTTCAGGACACCATCATGGATGCGCTGATACGCTACAACCGAATGTGTGGCAAGGACACATTGTGGCAGCCGGGCACGGACCATGCTGGCATCGCCACGCAAATGGTCGTAGAACGTCAACTGGCCGCCGATGGCCATACCCGCCACGACCTGGGGCGCGAAGCTTTCATAGACCGGGTATGGAAATGGAAGGCCGAATCAGGCGGAACGATTACCCAGCAACTTCGCCGCATGGGCGCTTCTCCAGACTGGTCACGTGAGCGCTTCACGATGGATGAGGGCCTGTCACAGGCAGTGACGGAGGTGTTCGTACGCCTGCATGAAGAAGGCTTGATCTATCGCGGCAAGCGTCTGGTGAACTGGGATCCGGTCTTACATACGGCCGTTTCAGACCTGGAAGTAGTATCTGAGGAAGAGCATGGCCAACTCTGGCATCTGCGCTATCCAGTGACAGGCAGCAATGAGCATATGGTGGTTGCCACCACGCGACCAGAAACCATGCTGGGTGACAGTGCGGTTGCCGTACACCCCGATGATGACCGTTACCAGCACCTGATCGGCAAGCAAGTAGAGTTACCGCTCACAGGACGCAGGATTCCTGTCATTGCTGATGATTATGTGGATCCTGAGTTCGGAAGCGGTTGCGTCAAAATCACGCCAGCCCACGATTTCAACGACTATGAAGTAGGCAAACGGCATAACTTGCCATTGATCAATATCCTCACGATTGACGCAGCCATTAATGATCAGGCACCCAAGCCCTACCAGGGGATGGATCGCTATACCGCGCGCAAGCAGATCATTGCAGATCTTGAGAAAGCGGACCTGCTGGAGCGCATAGATGAACATAAACTCATGGTGCCCCGCGGAGATCGCAGTCACGCTGTTATCGAACCGTACCTGACCGACCAGTGGTTTGTGAAAACTACCCCTCTGGCTGAGCCAGCCATCAGGGCCGTCGAAGAGGGGCGCATCAAGTTCGTACCTGAAAACTGGTCGAAAACCTATTTTGAGTGGATGCGCAATATCGAAGACTGGTGCATTTCACGGCAGATCTGGTGGGGGCATCGCATACCCGCCTGGTATGACGATGCTGGCAACATATACGTTGGCCGTGATGAAGCTGAAGTTCGCAAAAAACATGCCTCACAACTCGGCGCAGACACGCCACTTACTCAAGATGAGGATGTGCTGGACACATGGTTTTCCTCGGCACTATGGCCTTTCAGCACACTCGGCTGGCCTGAGAAAACCAGCGAGATCGAGCGCTTTTACCCGACCTCGGTATTGGTTACAGGCTTCGATATTATCTTTTTCTGGGTTGCCCGCATGATCATGATGGGCTTGAAGTTCATGGATGGCGAAGTGCCGTTCAAGGAGATCTATATCCATGGCCTGGTGCGCGATGCCGAGGGCCAGAAGATGTCGAAATCCAAGGGCAATGTGCTGGACCCGATTGATTTGATTGACGGTATTGACCTGGAATCGCTGGTTGACAAGCGCACCCGTGGGCTGATGCAACCGAAAATGGCCAAAAAGATTGAAAAGGCCACACGCAAGGAATTCTCCGAGGGCATACCAGCTTTTGGCACCGATGCGCTGCGATTCACGTTCGCTGCGCTGGCTTCTACCGGCCGGGATATCCGCTTCGACCTGAACCGTGTCGGCGGTTATCGGAATTTCTGCAACAAACTGTGGAACGCAGCACGCTATGTATTGATGAATTGTGAGGGGCATAACACCGGCCTCAACAGCAGCGATCTGTCCTTGTCTGTGGCAGACCGCTGGATTGCTTCGCGGTTGCATAGTACTGAACAGACGGTCAACCAGCATATACAGGCCTATCGTTTCGATCTGGCGGCCAAGGCGCTGTATGAATTCACCTGGTATGAATACTGTGACTGGTACCTTGAACTAAGCAAACCCGCATTAACCGGGGATGCGAGCGAGGAGGCACAGCAGGCAACCAGGCATACTCTGATCCAGGTTCTGGAAACAATCCTGCGACTACTCCACCCACTGATGCCATTTATAACCGAGGAAATCTGGCAAGCCATCGCACCATTGGCGGGCATTAAAGCCGACACCATTATGCTTCGCCCCTATCCACAGGCAACTGGTGACTGGCGGGATATTGAGGCTGAAACCGAGGTTGAATGGATCAAGAGCTTCGTGCTGGGCCTGCGTCAAATCCGTGGCGAAATGGATATTTCCCCAGGTAAGCCCTTACCTGTTTTACTCAATAACACTTCACAGTCAGATCTGGCGCTTCTGGACAAGCACAAATCTACATTGGATTTTCTGGCCCGAATCGATTCGATTACGATTCTCGACGAAAACGAAACGCCCCCGGAATCCGCAATGGCGCTGCTGGGGCAGATGAAAATCCTGGTGCCGATGGCAGGTCTGATTGATAAGGCAGCTGAATGCACGCGCCTGGAGAAACAGATCAGTCAGCTACAGCTGCAGATTGACAGGTCAAACGCCAAATTGGGGAATGATAATTTTATCCAGCGCGCCCCCGCTAAGGTCGTAGCCAAGGAACGTTCGCAACTGGCCGACCATCAACAGGCGCAGGATGAACTCAACGCTCAATTGAACAGAATCAAGCAGCTTTAGGCATTCAACCCATATGGGTAGTCCAGGCTCGACCAGTTCGAACTAAAGACCCCGTTGTGCAGAGACCCTAGCTCACCGAGCGCACTGCCTCACGCACTGCGCCGGGCAGCATGGCGGCTGCCCTGCTTTCCAGGCGGGCCTGACAGGCTGAAAGGCCGCGACTGACCCGAGTCTGGTTACGGATCATTGCCAGCTGTGGCCAAGTTGCTTTTTCGCCTTCGCTGATTAATCGCTCCAGCATAGGGATGGTCGGGTTGGAAAAAAGGTGAAAATAATCACGCATGTGAAACGGCGGCACGATCGTCACATTGCCACGGTAGTCCTGTTCCAGCACCGAGTGCAGATTATGCAAAGGACGACTGCCGATGCCCAACGGGGTGAAGCGCCCCAGCAGGTTTGCCGTATTGCTGATCTGGAATTTTAAAGTAGCCTTGGCAAATTCGCGCGCTGCGCTGACTGATGGATTAGTCGAACCACGCGCATCCTGAACAAATGGAACCACATGTGGGTTGGTTTGGCTGACAATGTAGTGATTCACATTGTGCAAACGCCGCAGCCGCAGATGCGGCAAATCGCTCTTAAGCGAGCCATCGACCCATTTCTGTGATGCTGAAAAAGGTTCTTTGTCACCATCGGCATTTTTTGTGCGCAAGCCGGCAGGGGGGAAAATGAATGGCAGTGCGCAAGAAGCCATGACAGCATCATTCAGGTACAAGTGGGGGAAAGTCAGATAGTTTGCCAGGCGGGGAATCTGATTAGATTGTGCTGGTGAGATCGTAATATTGACCACCTTGCCGCTGCGCTCATGACTTTCCTCGAAGGTCAGGTCACCGAGTATCTTTTCCAGGCAAGTCCTCAAATGCTCGGGGTCCATCAAGGCCTGTTGACTGATTGCCTGCCGCTTGCTGACTGGCCTAAGAAATTCCTGATGAAGCGCTTCCGCGCTCAATAACTCCTCATATTCAGCAGGGCGACGGGAACCCAGTCCCGCCGCCACGATCGCTCCGGCGCTTGAGCCCGATAACACATCAGGAACCAGGTTTTTTTCCCACAGGGCTTTGACCACCCCAAGATGGAACATCCCCATTGTGGCTCCCCCCGAAAGCATGAGGGCAGAACGGCCATAGCTAAGGGTTGTTTCCCTGAAGAATTTCAGCTTGTCCTCAAAGCTGACATCTTCGAAATCGTTATCACATATGTAATCGAGAGCAGCGATTACTTCATCCAGATAATCCTCAATCAGAAACTTGGTACCCAATTGTGAACGCTCGTATAGTTTCGGACTCCCGGTACTGCCCGAATTCCAGTGCAGGTTTTGACGTAGGTGATGCATGAGTTCACGCAGTTTGCCGTTGCGGCGCAGACTGCGTATTGCGTCCAGACGGCTGGCCACAAGTGCATAATCATATTCAGGACTCGCATCGGTATCCCGCCATTCCGTGCTGCCATCGAGTGCTTCAAGCTGGCGCGTTACTTCCTGCCAACTCGCATAGTCTTCAGCATGTGCCTGATCGCGACGTAATTTTCCCTTGATAGACACGCTTGGATTGCTCCTACTGCTCAGAGTTATTCTGAATGATTCTAGCGACAATCCTTCTTGTCCGTCACGCTTGTGGCCTTCACCCGCCTCACTTAAGGTAACGGGGTTAAACAAGGATCCCACATGAACTCAGAAATTGCCGCCGTACTCGCGCAAGCAAACACCATCATTCTCGGTAAGGAACAACAGATACGCCTGGCGTTAGCCTGCCTGCTAGCCCGTGGGCATTTGCTCATAGAGGATATTCCTGGTGTGGGCAAAACCACACTCGCCCACAGCCTGGCACGAATCCTCGGCCTGGAATTCCAGCGTGTCCAGTTCACCAGTGATCTTCTGCCGGGGGACATACTGGGTGTTTCCGTTTACGAGCAACAAGGCAATAGCGGCAGCTTTCTTTTTCACCCGGGACCGGTATTCACAAACCTGATGCTCGCAGACGAAGTGAACCGTGCCAGCCCCAAAACACAGAGCGCCTTATTGGAGGCCATGGAAGAACGACAGGTGACTACCGATGGACAGACGCGAAGCCTGCCTGACCCCTTCTTTGTCATCGCCACCCAGAATCCGAATTACCAGATTGGCACATTCCCACTGCCGGAATCGCAACTCGACCGGTTCCTTATGCGGATTGAATTAGGCTATCCACCTGCGCAGGCAGAGCAGGCTTTATTAGCCGGCAGCGACAGGCGGGACATGCTCAATAAGCTACCGGCAGTGCTGAATACGGCTCAACTGATTCAACTTCAGCAGGAAGTCGAAGCTATTACCTGCAGCCCTGCGCTTTTGGAATATATTCTCAAACTGGTAGAGCATACCCGGATTAATCCACGTTACAGGGAAGGCTTGTCGCCCAGAGCCGGGCTGGCACTGCGCAATGCAGCCAGGGCATGGGCGTTATTAGAAGGCCGCGCAATGGTCATACCTGAAGATGTGCAATCAGTCTTGCCATCCGTTGTGGAGCATCGGTTGCAAATGGACGATGAGATCAATACAGGCAACAGCAGGCCTTCTCAGGAACTGCTCGAAGCCGTTGCAATCCCCTAGGCTTCGCCTCGATGCAGGCCATCGCCTCCTTTAGACACTGGCGTCAACAACGCCGCGATCGCTTGCGAGTTAAGTTACGCAGCTGGATCACCCGCAAGCGTGACCCGGAGGTCGGGCCGGTCATTCTGCATCGGCGTCGCATTTACATCATTCCCTCCAAGCTTGGCTTTGCCTACGGTCTATTGCTTTTTTGCATGCTGCTGGGGGCGATGAACTACGCCAATAGCATGGCGTTTGGCCTGACATTCCTGCTAGCCGGTGTCGGTCTGGTCGCAATGCACCATACGCATCGTAATTTACTCAACTTGAACATTTCAGTTGGCCACCATGAACCGGTATTTGCCGGGCAAACCCTGACATTCGAGATTGTGCTGGAGAACCCCACACTTAAGGACAAGATTGCCATAGGTCTGCACTGGTTAGATGACGAGGCGCAAACCTACGTCGATGTCCCCAGTCAGGGACGTGTTTTATTCAACCTGTCTGTAGCAGCCAGGAAGCGTGGTCTTCAGGCAGGCGGCCGCTTTACAGTACATACAAGTTATCCGCTGGCGCTTTTCTATGCCTGGAATTACGTCGAATTGGACATGCACGGCCTGGTCTATCCGGCGCCGGAGTCCGGTCGAAGCGAGCCGCCACCCGCACGAGGGGAAGGCCGCGGGCGCAACGATGGCTTAACCGGGCAGGAAGACTATGCAGGTTTACGCCTTTATCAACGTCGTGATCCACCCCGCCTGATTCACTGGAAGGCATTTCCACGCAATCGACAGCTGGTAGTCAAACAGTTCGCAGACCCGATGTCAGATAGCCTGTGGCTGGACTGGGAAAGCCTGGCTGGTCTACCCGTGGAAGAACGATTGAGCCGCCTGTGTCGCTGGATACTCGAAGCACATCGTGCAGGCCTTAACTATGGTTTGCGAATGCCAAATCTGAGTTACCCACCCGCCTGCGACGAAGGACATCGGCATCGTTGCCTGGAAGCACTGGCGCTTTTCGACGGTCGGGGTGCTATATGAGCAGGGCTACGGTACATCCCAATACCACACTACGCCTGCTGGCTGCGTGCGGGTTGGTGATCCTGCCTCACATTGAGCATCTCCCGCTCTGGGCCAGCCTGGGCACACTCGGTTTTGGCATATGGCGCGCCGTCGCGGCTCGAAGGCACTGGCGTATGCCAGCCCGATGGGCAAGGATCCTCATCATGGCAATGGTCATGGTGGGAGTGTACGCCGAGTACGGGCGACTCAATGGCCAGCACCCAGGCACAACCCTGCTTATTCTGTTGCTGGCTGTGAAACTGACCGAGTTACGCACACCACGCGACCACGCAGTACTGGCCTTGTTCGGCATCGTGGTACTCGCCACCCAATTCCTCTTCTCACAGGAGCTTCCGCAAGTAGTATGGTTATTGGTCGGCAGCCTGGCCCTGACAATGTCACTGCTTGATCTGAGCCGACCGGATGGCCCGCTGCCATTCAAACAGTCTGTGCGTCACTCTGCCGCCCTGGTTACACAGAGCATTCCGTTGATGCTCATACTGTTTGTGCTCTTTCCGCGTATCCCCGGTCCATTGTGGGGGCTACCGGCCGATACCCGCCAGGCCACCATTGGGCTCAGCGAGACCATGCGACCCGGCAGCATTAGCAGCCTGACTGATACAGGCGCAGTCGCCTTCAGGGTGCGGTTTTTCGATCCTGCTCCCGACCCTAGCGAGATGTACTGGCGTGGCCCCATCTTCTGGACATTTGATGGTTACCAGTGGTCGCGGGATCTTTCCGATGATCTCCCCCAGGCTGACTTCAGGGCCGAAGGCGATGCTGTGAGTTATCAGGTCACCATGGAGCCGCATCGCAAGTACTGGCTATTCTCTCTGGACATGCCCATCTCCCTGCCCGACAAGGCTCACTTTACGCCTTCACGCCAGTTACTGGCGCGGGACAAGCAGCGGGAAAGACGCCTGTATAAGGTCGCCTCTGCACTTGATTATCAACTGGAGCTTGATCTGTCCGAAATGGCCCGCGAATGGGGCTTGCAACTTCCACCGCGCGGCAATGACAAGACACGCGAGTTGGCAGAGTCATGGCGATCACAGGGACTCAGCCCGGAACAAATCAGTCTCAAAGCACTGCAAATGTTTCGCCAGCAAGAGTTTGTCTACACCTTGCGACCTCCTCTGCTTGGACGCGATGGTATTGATGAATTCCTGTTTGGCACACGCCGAGGTTTTTGCGAACACTACGCCGGTGCCTATAGTTTTCTGATGCGCGCCGCCGGCATCCCGGCGCGAGTCGTAACCGGTTATCAGGGTGCCGAGTACAACCGCATAGGCGACTATTACATAGTCAGACAGGCCGACGCCCATGCCTGGAGTGAAATCTGGCTGGAAGGTCGCGGCTGGGTGCGCATAGATCCGACTGCAGCAGTAGCACCTGAGCGCATCGAACAGGGGCTGGCAGCCTCGTTTACTGAAGCCGGCGCCCTGCCAGCCATTATCAGCGGTCAGTTTCCACTGATGCAGCAACTACAATTGCGCTGGGATTGGGTAAACCAGAACTGGTATGAATGGGTACTGGCCTATGGGCCAGATCTACAAAAGAGCTTCCTGAGCAAACTCGGATTAGCAGACTGGACACGTATGATCCTCGCACTGACGGTACTGTCTACACTGTTCCTGGCAATCTTGGGCGCGGCTTTTCTATGGCAAAGTCAACGCAAGGCACCAGTGGATGCCGTTCAAGGCCTGTGGCTACGGTTTTGCCAGCAGCTAGCACGCGCTGGTGTGGTTCGAGGTGCCCATGAGGGACCGCAGGATTTCATGCGGCGGGCCGTCGCTGCCCTACCTGACCAACAAGACGATATTCAGTTTATAACACAGTGTTATGTACGCCTGCGTTATACCAATGAGAAGCCAAACAGACTGCTGCCTTTACTCAGGCAACGTATTCGGAAGTTCCGGATACGCTAATTCGCCTTATCCGCACCGGCTTCCTGGAGCCAAAGGCACTGACCTCCCGATTCCTCGTTAATGGATGCCAACCTTTGTTCATGTGCCTGGAGTTCGTCCTTGGTGGCTCGAATAATGGGAGGGCGGCGTTCACCTAATTTGGCCAGCACTGCATCCAGGCTTACCTTGTCTGCAGCTGCATCGCTGGCGAGGCTATCCAGCGACATGGCAGTTTGTCCGCCTGTCATGGCCAGATACACGTCAGCGAGGATTTGCGCATCCAGCAACGCGCCATGTAATTCGCGCTGTGAATTGTCGATGAAATACCGCTTGCAGAGTGCATCCAGGCTATTGCGCTGCCCAGGATGTAGCTGGCGAGCCTGGAGTAAGGTATCGATAACCGAAACACGCGTTTCCAACCCCACATGAGACCGGTCGATCAGGCTGAATTCGTAATTCAGGAATCCGAGGTCAAATTCAGCGTTGTGGATAACAAGTTCGGCATCACCGAGATACTGCTTCAACTCTTCGGCAATATCTGCAAAACGAGGCTTGCCCTCCAAGTCAGACAGGGTAATGCCGTGAACCTTAGAGGCCTCCGGATCAATTTCTCTATCCGGGTATAAATAGACATGATAGTCATTACCGGTAAGCCGCCGGTTAGCAAGTTCCACGCAACCGATTTCGATAATTCGGTGTCCCTCACTGGTCTGCAGGCCGGTGGTTTCTGTATCCAGCACAATCTGGCGCATGGTCGCTATCCAATCCCTAATTCAATTAACTGATTCTTTAACTGGCTTGCGCGAGCAGGTCATCAATCCCTTCGTTGGCCAGCTGGTCTGCCGCTTCATTGCCAGGGTCGCCGCTGTGCCCTTTAACCCAACGCCAGTGAATTTTATGGCGAGCTGCTTCCTTTTCGAGCAACTGCCACAAGTCCGCGTTTTTAACAGGCTTCTTGTCTGCAGTGCGCCACTGCCTGCGCTTCCAATTGGGCAGCCACTCGGTAATTCCCTTGTGGACATAGGTGGAGTCGGTATACAAAACAACTTCACAGGATTGTTGCAGGGCCTCAAGGGCACGAATTGCTGCGGTCATTTCCATGCGATTATTGGTTGTCTCCTGCTCTCCACCCTTTAATGCCCTTGTCTTGCCCTGGTAATCCAGCAAGGCGCCCCAACCTCCCGGTCCTGGGTTGCCACGGCAGGCACCGTCTGTGTAGATAGTGACTTGTTTCATGTCAGTGTTTTATGTTTTTTGGTCATGTGCACTACACGCGCCTCTGGGAGTACAGCGGGTCCGAGTTCCGACATGGCCGGCCAACGCCTGCGTTGCGGAGTCAGCGGTACTACCCGCTTGCGGGCGAAGATCATATAGGCCTGGCTGAATGGTGCCAACCAGCGACGTGGGTCCTGGTACTGGCTGACATCACCTGTCCAGGGCAGTACGGCACCAAACCGGCTCAGGGTTTCGACCTCAAAATCCAATACCCCGAGCCAGTCACACACACGGCCACAGCCATAGGGATGCGCGCCGGCAGGGAAACTGAACTGTCTGGCGAAAGGCACGAGTCGACCTAACCGCCACAAGCTCAGCGGGTTGAATCCGAGAATCACGACCTGTCCACGTGAGCATAGTACGCGATCCACCTCTCGTAGCAGTGTGTGCGGACGCGGGCAGAGTTCCAGGCTATGTGGCAACAACACCGCATCCACACTCTGACTGGCAATCGGAAGGTTTTGCGCGTCCACTACTACCTGTGGCTTCTTTTCAGTATCTGGTTCGAGCGACTGCGTGCCCAGCACCCAATGATGCAGTATTGCACTTCCCCCTACTGACTTAAGATCGAGCCCCGCTTCTCCGATCTGAAGCAGACGGTATCCGAGCACTCTTGGCATCACCGTCGCAAGCTGGCGTTGTTCCCAGATGCTTAGTTGCCGCCCCATTGGGGATGCAAGCCAAGGTCGAATCGAAGCGTCATGCTCGTTCTGTGGCGGATGCTTGAGTAACCTGAACATGCTCATAAGACTAACCGATTGCAGAGCCGTGGTGGGATTCATTCACATTTTGAGCCATGCCGAACAAATTGACGCGCTCCAAGGCTGGTGTCACCATTAGCCCATACGGTAGATCGTATTGACCATGAGACAGGGTCCTTGCACGGCATTGATACCAGATTGCCCGTATAAGCGAGTACCATGGAGGATACTTGGTCTAATGAAGAAGCAAAATAAATATATTTTTATTCATACAGATACGTCCGTGAGTTCAGAATTTACTAAGTTAGATTCAGGTATGCCCAGTCCTCTGGAAGTTACATTCCTCATCGATTCAAACAACCACCAGCAGACAAAGAAGTGAAAGGGCAATCCACATTAAAAATTAATCTGTATGCGCCCTGCCTGGCTGCCATGGTATTACTCGTCGGTGGTTGCTCCGCCCTGCCGAACAAGAGCGCATCCCTGCAGTTTTCCCCGATGGCGCCCCAGGCACTCCCCCCTACACCGATACCCGACCCTCCGCCTGCATTGGAAAAGAAGCCCCAAGACAAGACAGATGTCTGGTCACACCTGAGCAAGGGCTTTTCTCTTGAAGGCGCAGATCGGGTGGAGCCGCGCCGCGTAGCGGCAAGGCATGCCGCTCATCCCGGTGCAACACGTCATACCCTGCGAAGGGCAGAACCTTACCTGTGGGAAATCATTGAACAGGTAGAAGCACGCGGTATTCCCATGGAGATCGCGCTGCTACCTGCCATCGAAACACGTTTTAATCCGAAGGCCCGATCCCCACGTGGTGCGGCAGGCCTATGGCAGTTCCTGCCCAGTACAGGTAAGCACTATGGCTTGACTCAGGACTGGTGGCAGGACGGGCGTCTGGACACCGTCAAATCGACACGTGCCGCACTCGACTATCTGAGCTATCTTCATGGCCGATATGACGACTGGCTGCTTGCCTTGGCCGCCTATAATGCAGGCGAGTCACGGGTTGCGCGTGCCATTGAGAAAAATCGCAAGAGGGGCAAGCCTGCTGATTACTGGCATATCAATTTGCCCGACGAAACCCGCCGATATGTGCCGCGCTTGCTGGGGCTGGCTCATTTCATCAAGAACTCGGATGACTATGGCTTCGTCCTGCCCAAGGTGGCCGATGGAAACGACTTCACCGTTGTCAAATTGCAGCATCAGCTTGATCTGACTCTGGCCGCTGAATTAGCTGGACTACCTTTGAGTGAGTTGCTGCGATATAACCCCGGACTCAAGCACTGGACCACGGGCCCCACGGGCGATTATCACCTTATTCTACCGAAGCCCGAGGGCAAGCGGCTGCGCACGGCGCTCAATGCTCTCCCGGGTGACCACTGGCTGACCTGGAAACGACACCGCATCAAGAAGGGCGACACTCTCGTGGACCTTGCTGATCGCTATGCCACAACGACGGCAATTCTCAGACGCATCAATGAACTGAAAGGTGACTACCTGCGAGCGGGTAACAGTATTCTAGTGCCAATCCCACGGCATACTAATCAACTTTTAGTCGCCGGCCTGCCAGTACCCAAGGCGGTGCAACAATCCACTGTTGCGGAATATGCAGGCCAAAAAACCGCTGGCAAACCAATCAAGATTGCAAGCCAGGTAGGCAGTCATCAGGTTCGCTATCAAATTCAGGCGGGTGATACTCTGTTGGATATTGCCAAAGCCTACGGAGTGAGTGTAGAGGCACTTGCTGGCTGGAATAATCTCAAGCCTACCAGCCTGCTAAGGCCCGGTCGCATGTTGACCATATACATAGGCAACAGGAAATCCGTCAAAGAGCGGCAAACGCCGGCCTAGTGGCCCTCAACAACTCTTCAAAATCTGCTTTCAGGGGGGAAAAATGGCTTTTCTTAAAGGTAAACGCGCACTCATCCTTGGTGTAGCGAGCAACCGTTCCATTGCATGGGGTATAGCCCAGGCCATGCACCGAGAGGGGGCAGAAATCGCCTTGACCTATCAAGGTGAAAAACTGGCCTCTCGAGTGCAGGACATGGCTGCTCAGCTAGACTCAAATATCAGCCTGCCCTGCGATGTCAGCAGTGATGCCGATATCGACGCCATGTATGCGAACCTGCAAGAGTACTGGGATGGACTTGACATTCTTGTGCATTCAGTTGGTTATGCGCCTCGTGAACTGTTGCAAGGCGGCTATCTGGAATCGGATAATCTCGATGCCGCAGATCTGGTTAACGGGGATTCGATTACCGTGGATTTGTGGTTCAGAAAAGACAAAGTTAAAGAGGACCAGGAACTCGTCCTCGAATATTATGATGGCAATGACTATTACTCTAATGACGATTTCGAACCCCACCTCTCGGCGGACAAAGAATGGATACAGTACCAGGACACCATCACCGACACCCGGTATTTTAAATACGATTTCCGGATACGCTTCGGCGCCTCGCTCAAGGACAAAAAAGGTAAAGTCTGGCTGGACGATGTGGTCGTCAAGAAAAATAGCGGCAGCGGCGGTTGGGAACTGGCCACGGGCAGCGACCAGGCCCATGAGGGCGATTACTGGTGGACCGGG
>JBFKKS010000035.1:0-15782 GCA_041630955.1 Nevskiales bacterium | reverse complement strand
TGCACACCCATCGCTACCTGCAAGGCCTCACGCAGGTAATCAAGCTGCGGGTAATCACGGTTCTCAAAACCGGTCCGACCCCGCGCATCGCACTCGCAGGCCAACAGAAACTGTTCAAAACGCTCCGGTTTACGCCATACATCCAGCCGGTTCAATAGCTTCAACAAGGTTTTGGCGCGCAATTCCAGGGCGCGGTGCATATAGAGGTGAAACTCGGTCACCAGCAGGGCCAGGTCAGCACAGTCATTCGGTACACGCAGGCGCGCATTAACCGCCTTGACCAGCGGCAAGCCGGCCTTTTCATGACCGTTGTGCCCAGGCAGCGCCCACTTGGCCGTCAAAGCCTTACCAAAGTCGTGACATAGACAGGCGTAACGTACCGCCAGGTCGGCATCCAGTAACGCGGACTGCCGGAGCACCATCATCACATGCACACCCGTATCTACCTCGGGATGATACTTGGCGGTCTGGGGCACACCGAACAAGGCGTCCAATTCTGGCAGCAGGCGGGCCAGTGCTCCGCATTCACGCAACAACTCGAAGTACGCCTGGGGGCTCTCCAGCATCAGCGCACGGCGGGTTTCCTGCCACACCCGCTCAGCGACCAGCGCATCGACTTCGCCTGCATCAACCATGGCCCGCATCAGGTCGAGCGTCTCATCGGCCACGCGGAAACCCAGTGACTTGAAGCGCGCGTAAAAGCGCGCAATCCGCAGGATGCGTACCGGGTCTTCCGCGAAGGCCGGCGACACATGACGCAACAACCGCGCCTCAACATCCGCCATGCCAGCGTGTGGATCGATCAACTCACCACTGTCCGGGTCCTGCGCGATTGCATTAATGGTCAGATCGCGGCGAATAAGATCTTCTTCCAGCGTGACTTCCGGCCCCGTATAAAAATCAAAGCCGTGATAACCACGTGCGGTCTTGCGCTCGGTACGTGCCAGCGCGTACTCCTCGTTGGTCTGTGGGTGCAGAAACACGGGGAAATCCTTGCCCACGGGTCGATAACCCTGCGCGGCCATTTCCTCCGGCGTGGCGCCAACTACGACCCAGTCGCGCTCGCCAACAGGCAGATTCAGCAGGCGATCACGAACCGCGCCGCCTACGAGATAAGTCCTCATTGCTTGCGCAGCGCGGCTGGCATCACCGCCTCGATCGGGGTCGGCTTAATACCCAGGTCTGCCAGCGACAGTGCTCCGCTGCCCTGACCACAGACACTGTCAATCCGGGTCGACAAATAGTTATCACGCGAGAAGGGTTTGCCCGGCACATATTCCATGATGTTCGCCTGCAGCCGGGAGAGGAAATCGTTCAGTCCGATGATCCAGCGCCGCATGCCTGCCGTTCTTGCCACATAACTAACCACCTCATGCAGTGTCATCACCTGCGGACCACAGGCCTCAATCCGCTGTCCGTGGGTGGCTGGGTTATCAAGACTGCGCACAAATGCCTCAACCACATCTTCCACGTAGACCGGCGCAAATCGCGCGCCCGGGCAGGCCAGTGGGAATACCGGCGCAAACCGCAACAGTCCCGCAAAACGCATGAAGAAACTGTCATCCGGTCCAAAGATGACCGATGGCTGAATCAGTGTCCATTGCAGCTTGGTTCCCGCCGCTGCACGAATGGCTTCATTACCCGCCCCCTTGCTGCGCAGGTAATGGCTGGGAGCCGCCTGGGCATCAGCCCCCAAGGCACTCATGTGCACCAAGCGTGAGATACCCAATTCGACGCAACAGCGCGTCAGTAAAGCGGGCAGTTGCGCGTGCGCCTGCACAAATCCACTACCGTCATGTCCCTTCTCGTTGAGAATGCCGATCAGGTTGATAACCACTGCCGAACCCTGAAGCGCTGCCTTGATTGACTCGCCATGGTAAACATCCAGTTCGACAATGGCCTCGTCGGGCAGGCCCAACTCCCGGCATGTCTCCGCGCTGCGCGTCAAGACGCGTGGGGAATAGCCCTTTTCCAGTAAACGGGCAACCAGGTGTCGTCCGACAAAACCACTTCCGCCCAGAATCGTAATCGTTTGCTGCATGCTGTTAATCCACCTCCCGCCTTGCGGGAACATCGGGTAATAGCTGCTTCAGAGATAGCGGCTTGCCAGTCATTCTCCAATGATAAACGGCTGTATATTCAAGCACATGCAGCAAATAGTCATGGGTCGCATTAAACGGCACGGTTTCGATCCATACATCGGCCGGCAGGCGCGTATCGCCCAACCACCTCAGCGCATTACCGGGCCCGGCGTTATAGGAAGCCGTCGCCAGGGCTGTGTGCTGACCGAACTTGTCCAGCATCATGCGCAGGTAGCGACTGCCGAGGCGGATGTTGTAGTCGGGGTCTTCAAGCCCATCTGTGCCTCGCCAGCCCAGCCCCAGCTTGCCGGCCACCAGTTTGCCGGTGCCTGGCATCAACTGCATGAGGCCAACCGCACCCGCGTAGGAACGTATGTCGGGCGTGAACAGGCTTTCACTGCGCATGATGCCGTATATCCAGCCAGCCGGAATGCGTTCGCGCTGGGCGGCCGCCTGGACCTGCTCCAGGTAGATAACCGGAAATCGAGTGGCCATGTCATCCCAGTATTTGGCACGGCCCATAGCCAACGCAGACTGGGAATGCCAGCCCCAGGCCAGCGCCATCAACGCGGCCTGGCGTTGCTCCTCGGCTGTGGTATCGGCAAGCAGCACCCGCCACTCGTCACGTCCCTGGCTGCGCATACCCACGGCAAACAACTCTCGCGCACGCTGGACTTCGCCACGCTGACCGAGTCGTTGCTGCAATGCCTTGTCCACTACCGCAGGCCGGTCCTGAATGCTGTAGGGCTGATTAATCCGGTCAGCGGCCATGAAGCCGTAAAAGCTGCGCTCGACTGCCAGTGTTTCGTACAGCCCCTTGGCCTGCTTGTCCCCGAGTTGCTCCAGCGCCCGTGCACGCCAGTACCGCCAGCGACTATGCTCCGCCTCCTCTGCCGTCATACGACTGGTGATGTCGCGAATCGCTTGCCAGTCCTGTACGCGCACGGCACTACGCAGCCGCCACAACCGATGCAGGTCGTCGAGCCGCGCATCACCAGCGCGCTGATACCAGGTCAGTGCGTCAGGATGACGGTTGAGAATCTTGCGGTAACCAATCCAGGCCGCCAGTTCACCACGGGTCTGGTTATCCAGGCCCGCACGCTTTGCAACCCCGGCATGCAGTCCTGCTGCTGTATCCGGACTCAGCCTTCCCAGCCGCTGGAAAATCTGGACCAGTGTTGTTTGGTCCAGATCACGGTGACCACCGTTGACATAAGCTCGCATGAAATTTGCCGGGGAGGCATGACCCGCCAGCCAAAGTTCCGCCTGCCTTCGCGCCTTGCCAGTCGCCTTGCGACTCAGGTAGCTGACCACCTTGGCTTCGCCAGCCTCGCGCGCCAGGTTCAATCGACCCTCGATCAGTGCCGGCGTGAGCGACCCGCTATCTCCAAGCCACTGGAACACGGGCACGCAAGCCTCATCCCGCAACTTGCCGTACAGCCACAAGTCACTGGCTGTTGCGACCTTGTCAGACCGGTTCAATTTGATCTTCGCCAGCGCTGCGCGACACTGCGTTTTTTCATCCTGTCTGGCCGGTAGATAATTCAGGAAGTCAGCCCAGGCGCCTCGTTTGGCGAGAGTTTCCAGCCAGGCCATTCGGACCGCCTGGGTTGCGGGCTGCTGGCCATAGGCAGACAGGAAATCCCGCATGCGCTGATCGGTTGCCCCGCCCGGACGCTGGCGCAGATCGTGCCGAAGTTCTGCCGCCAGCAGATAGGGATAAAGCGGATAAGCCTTTAACTGCCCGTACTGGCTTATCCGTGCCTTGCCCACACTGATCTGTGCATGGGCCTGTTTGAAGGCAGCACGCAATTCGGTCGTCGCCTGTGCCACCTGGGGAAACAGCCACAGGATCAGCGCCGCCGTGGGAAGGGTTTTGTTGGGCAACAAGCTTGTTTTCATGGGGCTCAGTGTACTGTAGTCGCCCATCCACTTAGAATCGCCCGATGTTAGAAACCCTGTTTATTTTTCTTCTGGTGGGCGCAATTGCCGGCCTCACCGCCGGACTGTTCGGGGTCGGTGGTGGCATGATCATCGTGCCCGCCCTGGCCTTCATGCTACCCGCGCTTGGCGTGGCAGAAAGCGTCATCATGCATGTGGCGGTGGGTACATCGCTGGCCGTTATCTCGGCGACGTCTATCTCGTCAGTCCTGGCACACCACCGCCACGGCGGGGTGCGCTGGGATGTGTTCCGGGCCCTCGCTGCCGGCCTGGTCGTCGGTGCCTTGGCAGGTGCGGTTATCGCTGATCATATCTCCAGCCTGACCTTGCGGCGCCTGGTCGGCATTTCGGCTTTGCTGGTGGCGATCAAGATGTGGCTAGACCTGAAACCCAGGGCCCATACACCCCTGCCAGGCCCGTTGGGCCTGGGCATAGCTGGCGGGCTGATTGGCAGCGCCTCTTCCGTGATCGGCATCGGGGGCGGCTCGCTGACCGTGCCTTTCCTCAACTGGTGTTCGGTACCGATGCGCCAGGCAGTCGGCACAGCGGCTGCCGGCGGCGTCCCGATTGCCTGGGCGGGCATGCTGGGATTCATTATTACGGGATGGGATGAGCCGGGACGCCAGGCCTGGTCGCTGGGTTATGTTTCCCTGACGGGCTTCGTCGGCATCGCCGTTGCCAGCGTGGCGGTCGCGCCCCTGGGCGCACGGCTCGCACATCGCCTCCCACCACATATTCTCAAGCGCTGTTTTGCGGTATTGCTATTCATCATCGGCATCCAGATGAGCTTCTTCTAGCCGGGTTCGGTACCCGATCATGCGCCAGGCAAAAAAAAACCGCCCGGTAATCCGGGCGGTTATCTTGAATTGCGTTTCAGCTATTTGAATACGCAATTCTTGGCATAGTCGGAAGCTTCGTTGGCGCTCCAATCACCCTTTGGTTTCTCCTTGAGCTGTGCACACCACTTTTCACTACCCACCTCGGGGGCACAGGCGCTCAACCCGGCTAGCAGTAACAGTGCGGCAATGGTGATCGGTACATTCTTCATCATTCACTCCTGGTAGATCGGTTCGATGGCCGCAGTTAAACACAGCCTATCCCGACTGGCCAGATACCGGATCCGCTTCGACTTTGGTAGCGCCTTCTTGCTGACGTCGCAACAGTGGCTCGACCAGGTCCATGGGTAATGGAAAGACGATGGTGGAACTCTTGTCGCCGGCGATATCTATGAGGGTTTGCAGGTAACGTAGCTGAATTGCCTGTGGCTGCCGCGCAAGCTCGTCAGCAGCCTCGCGCAAATGGACGGAAGCCTGTTTTTCACCCTGGGCGTGAATCACCTTGGCGCGCCTTGCACGCTCGGCTTCTGCCTGCTGGGCGATGGCCCGGATCATGCTCTCATCCAGATCCACATGCTTGATTTCTACGTTGTTGACCTTTACGCCCCAGGCGTCAGTCTGCTTGTCGAGAATCTCCTGAATATCGTGGTTGAGTTTTTCCCGCTCGGCCAGCATGTCGTCGAGTTCGTGCTGACCCAGTACCGAGCGCAGGGTCGTTTGTGCGAGCTGGCTGACGGCATCATAAAACTTCTCCACCTGGATGATAGCCTTCTCGGGTTCTACAACCCGGAAATAGACCACCGCATTCACTTTCACCGACACGTTATCCCGCGAGATAACGTCCTGCGTCGGTACGTCCATGACAATCACCCTAAGGTCGACACGCTGCATGCGCTGAATTATCGGAATCAGAATTATCAGGCCCGGCCCCTTCACCCCGGTAAATCGACCCAGGGTAAAAACCACCCCGCGCACGTACTCCGGCAACACCTTGATCGCCGCAAACAGGAATATGACCAACAGGCCGATGAGAAAGCCGCCAAAACTGAACATCATGATTGTTCTCCTGGTTAACCCTCAGGCACTACAAAAACAGTCAGACCCTCTCGCCTGACCACACTGACCCTGTCCCCCTTGTTTAATGGCTGGTCGCAGTGGGCATGCCACAACTCGCCTGCCAGCCAGACCTGGCCACTACCCGTGAATGCCTCGGCTGCCTCCGCATGCGCGCCTATAACGGCTTCACTGCCAGTGACCACGGCATGTTGACGCGATTTCATTAAAAGGTAGACCGTGGCCAACATGGCCGCGCCAGAAGCGGTGGCGATGGCCCCAATAAGGGCAACCGGCACCTGGTAGCCCGGTACGTCGCTGTCCATCAAAATAACAGAGCCGAATACAAACGCGGCCAGCCCCCCCATACCCAGAACACCAAAGCTGGGACTGAAAAACTCGATCATCATCAGCACCAACCCCAATACAATCAGGGCCAGCCCGGCATAGTTCACAGGCAAAACCTGAAATGCGAATAGCGCCAGCAACAGGCAGATAGCGCCGATCACCCCGGGCACCAGCCCCCCCGGGTTATAACCTTCCAGTATCAGACCGTAGATACCGATCATCATCAGGATATAGGCCACGGTGGGATTCGTGATAATGGCCAGCAAGCGGGTTCGCCAGTCAGGCTCCAGAATCTCCAGATCCAGACCGGCCGTTGACAGGATCATCGAATCTTCACTTCCAGACAGTGCCACCGATTTTCCGTCGATCTTGACCAACAGGTCCTGCAGATCCGACGCAAGAAGATCAATCACATTCTGTTTGAGCGCCTGCTCTGCTGACAGGCTGGCCCCATGGCGAACAGCGTCTTCCGCCCAGTCGGCATTGCGCCCACGCGTTTCGGCCAGGCTACGGATATAGGCAACCGCATCGTTGATGATCTTGCGCTGGGCCGCGTCGCTCGGCTCTGCAGCAGGTGGCCGTTCTTTGGCCGGCTCTCGGTCAGGACGGGGAGGCGTGGGCGGTGCGGGCCCGCCAACAGGTATAGGTGTGGCAGCACCCAGATTGGTCGACGGTGCCATGGCCGCGATGTGCGTTGCGTAGAGCAGGTAAGTCCCTGCGCTGGCGGCACGTGCACCTGGCGGTGCAACAAAACCAATGACAGGGACAGGGCTGTTGAGTATGGCCTTGATCATGTCACGCATGGCCGCGTCCAACCCGCCCGGCGTATCCATACGCAGAATAAGCACCGGCACATTTTCCTCTCGGGCACGGGTAATGGCCTTGACCACGTGGTCACTGACAGCCGGCCCGATCGGGCCATTGATCTCGACCACGTAACCCTTGCCGACTGTTGTTGTTTTTTGATCACTGGCCAGGCCCGGTTCTGCCAGAACAAACAACAAGACGAATACTTTGCTTAAACAACGCATTGAATAAGCATAGCGCAACCCCGCAAAATTCCGATTGACCCTGATCAATCAATATTCAGACGCGTGAGACGCAACATACGCCCGCAGAACACAGCAGCCCAGGTGCTGTTAGCGCTTACACCTTGAGGCTGCTCGAATACGTACAAGTGGATAGTATCCAGGCAATTGACGGCCTCCTGCTTGTTTCAGTTACCGAAGGCAGTACGTATTAGTTCTACCCGTTTGCGATTGGCATTCAGGTCGGAATATCCCAGCCGCGACGCCGAGCGCACATGGATGACATCGTCACTCAGGTAGAACTCCACGTCATCGACATAGCCCATCAGGGGGGTAGCAAATTCGAAATAAAGATAGTTGTCTTTTTCTTCAATCAACTCGACTCGCGGCATCGCCAGTAGACAGGCCTTCAAGGCCTGCAAGGCGGCCGCTGGATCCCCTGAGTAAGACAAGGGTGAAACCTGGTGGCGCTTGCGCTCCGTCTGGCTGGAAACCCAGTTGGGCTTGTTCGGGCCTTCCGCAAGGCGCCCTTTAGTTACACCCAGGTTGGTTGGTCGTTTTCCACGAAAGAACATGCTGCTCTCCTTCTGAATGCCTGCAGTGAATGCGAAAACCATTTTGGCAGCTGTCTAGAATGACATAACTGCAGTGCTGATTAGCGGTTATCGACTGATACCTGCTCATCGCCGACCACCTGCTGAGGCGCATCGTGCAACAGGCTGATTCCGCCCAGGTCTGCCTCCATTAAAGCCGTGCGCAACGCCTCGACCGCCTTTGGCCTGGGGAATCCGCGCCGCCAGGCCAGTGCAATGCGCCGTGCCGGTCGTGGTGCTGCAAAGGGGCGAATGGCCAGATGCCTGTTCTCAGCCGATTCCAGGGCAGCAGTCTGTGGCATAACAGTAATGCCCAGCCCGCTGATCACCATATGGCGAATCGTTTCCAGGCTTGAACCCGCCAGCGTGCCCTGTCCTTCGACCTCCACTTCATGACATTCAGGACAGGCCGCCAACACCTGGTCGCGAAAGCAGTTACCTGGCCCGAGCAGCAGCAGGTTCTCACTCGCCAGTTCCTCTGGACGAATCGTCTTGCGTTGCGACCATGGATGCTCAGCGGGCAGCGCCACTACGAAGTCTTCATCGTAAACCGGCCAAATCACCGTACCCGAAGGGCCAAATGGCATTGCGATGACAATCACATCCAGTTCATTCTGCTTGAGGCGACGTGCCAGCACATCGGTGTAGTTCTCTTCGATCACCAGGGGCATGTCGGGATTCTGCCGGCGCAGCGCAGGAACCAGTTGCGGAAACAGATAGGGTCCCACGGTATAGATCGCCCCTACGCGCAACATCCCGGAAAGTTCATCCTTGCCTTCGGCTGCTATGCGCTTGATCTGTTCGGCTTCGGCCAGCACGCGGCGGGCCTGCTCAATGACCCGTATACCGACCGGGGTCGGGCGCGCTTCGCCCCGGTGCCGCTCAAACAGCGCTACACCTAACTGTTCTTCGAGTTTTTTAAGCGCAACTGACAGGGTGGGCTGGCTCACAAAGCTGCGTTCGGCAGCACGGCCAAAATGGCGTTCGCTGTCGAGTGCGACCAGGTAGCGCAGTTCTGTCAGCGTCACAGCCAGTCCCTGGGCCGGAGAAAATCGGTATACAGGGCTGCTTCAGCCGAACCGGGCAGTGGCTGCCAGTCATAGCGCCAGCGTACCTCGGGCGGCATGGACATCAGGATCGATTCCGTACGCCCGCCAGATTGCAAACCGAAGAGCGTGCCTCGATCAAACACCAGATTGAATTCCACGTAGCGACCGCGGCGATATAACTGGAAGTCACGTTCCCGTTCCCCGTAGGGCACGTCCTTGCGACGTTCAAGAATCGGTAGATAGGCTGTGAGGAAATGGTCACCAATGCTTTTGACCAGATTAAAACAGTGCTGGAAATCCCCACCATTGCTATCTTCTGCGTTCAGGTCGTCGAAAAACAGGCCACCGATACCACGCGGTTCATCCCGGTGTTTGAGATAAAAGTACTCATCACACCAGGCCTTGTAACGCGCATAGACGGTGTCGCCAAAAGGCGCGCAGGCAGCATGCGCCTCACGGTGCCAATGCCGACAATCCTCCTCAAAACCGTAGTAAGGCGTCAGGTCAAAACCGCCACCGAACCACCACACCGGCTTTTCTCCGGGTTTCTCGGCGACAAAAAAACGCAGGTTGGCATGCGCAGTGGGTGCGTAGGGATTGCGCGGATGTATGACCAGAGACAGTCCGAGCGCGCGAAAACTGCGGCCAGCCAACTCCGGCCGTGTCGCACTGGCACTGGGAGGCAGGCTTCTGCCGGATACCGAGGAGAAGTTCACGCCACCACGTTCTATGACCGTGCCCCCCTCCAGCACCCGGCTATCGCCGTCTCCGCCCAGGCGATCGCCTGTCGGCCTTTGCCATTGATCCACCCGAAATCCGTCACCCCCATCCAGCGCATCCAGCGCAGTGCAGATGTCGCTCTGCAACTGGCGCAAGTAGGCGTCAACGGCCTGGGTATCAACGTCCGTGATGGTATCTGGCTGCGGTGCATTCATAGCCGTAAGTTTACCTCACAGGCGTAACGATTAACGTAGCCTATGAAGCGCCAGCACGAATCAGCGCACCACTTTCTGCATCCCTGATCTGGGAAGGCTTGCCCGGTGTTTGCAGCTTCCCGGCCAGCAGGTAGTCAATCAGCCCGCCGATGCGCGCATAGACCGCCGTGCTATTCAGTGCCGCTGGCCGGCCACTGATGTTGGCACTGGTGGACACCAGCGCATCACCAAACGCTCTACTCAGAGCCGCTGCCACAGGATGGGCAGTGACCCGCACCGCTATCGTCTCACGCCCCCCTGTCACCCAGTCCGGCACCCATGACGCCGCCGGCAGCACCCAGGTGACTGGCCCGGGCCAGGTCGGCAACACGCGGGCATCCATCCACTCGGCCACTGCACCCAGGTACGGCATCAGGCATTCATAGTCATGCGCAATAAGGATCAGACCCTGGGCAGGCGATCTTTGCTTGATGTGAAGCAGGCGCGACACGGCCTGCTCATTGAGCGGGTCGCAGGCCAGCCCCCAAACACCCTCTGTTGGGTGTGCCACTATGCCGCCTCGATCGAGTACGTCAGCAGCGCGACGCAAATGCCAGGGCGACATAGCCGGTGACCGCCTAGGCGTTCAGCTTATCCTGTAGAGCCGCATCCTTGGCAATCACGGCCTCGGCCTGCGCCTGACGCTCGGCCTTAACGCGCGCATCCAACTCGGCATCACCCAGGGCCATGATCTGCGCGGCCAGGTAAGCCGCATTCTTGGCCCCCGCCTTGCCGATGGCCACCGAGGCAACGGGCACACCGCCGGGCATCTGTACCGTCGACAACAATGCATCCAGACCGTCCAGTGCGCCATTCATCGGTACACCGACGACTGGGCGAGTGGTCAGGGCGGCCAGTGTGCCAGCCAGGTGGGCAGCCAGCCCGGCGGCAGCGATAAACACAGCACAACCCCTGGCCTCGGCATCCTTCACGTAGGTATGCGTCACATCCGGCGTACGGTGCGCCGACATCACACGCATCTCATACCTGATCCCGAAGTCCTTAAGGACAGTGGCGGTGGCTTCCATGGTCGGAAGATCGGAATCCGACCCCATTAGAATAGCGACAAAGGGCTTGCTCATAGCCTTATTCCCTAGTGTGTGGAGAAAACGAAGCGGGCTAGTGTAACGGGCCTGCGTTGCAAGGCAAAGCTCAGCTGAACTTCAGCCCGGCAATGCCGATAATAATCAGCCCCACGAAAAAGAATCGGGCGAGCGTGGCCGCCTCTCCCAATAGCACAATGCCCAGTATGAAAGTGCCTGCCGCTCCGATGCCAGTCCACACCGCGTAAGCCGTACCGACAGGGATTTCACGCTGGGCCAGAAACAGGAAATAACCACTGCCTGCCATGGTCAGGATCGCGAACAGCGCTGGCCAAAGATAAAAACTGCCTTCTCGCCAGGCAAATTTAAGCCCCATCGGCCAGCCCCATTCGAGCATGCCGGCGATGATGAGGTACCACCAGGCCATGGTTTACCGCTGCTCTTCAGTCGTCGGCTGCCTTGGCCGGCGCTTTCTTGGCTGTCGCCTTCTTGGCGGGTTTTTTCTTGGTGGTTTTTTTCTTAGTCGTACTTTTCTTGGCCGGTGCTTTCTTGTCACTGGCTTTCTTGGGTGCCGCCTTGCGCCCTCGACCCTTGCGCTCGGGGGCAGCTGCGATAAGTTCCTCGCACTGCTTCAGCGTCAGGGATTTAGGCTCAGTATCCTTGGGTATCTTGGCGTTCTTCTTGCCATCGGTAATGTACGGACCATAACGACCGTTCAAAACCTGAATGTCAGACCCCTCGAATACCTGTATTACGCGTTCTGCGTCAATCTTCTTTTTCTCTGCGACCACTTCCAGCGCGCGCTCAGGCGTGACGGTATAGGGATCGTCGGGCTCCTTGAGCGAAACAAACTTTTTGCCGTACCGGATGTAAGGACCGAAACGGCCGATATTGGCCTGCATCTCTTCGCCTTCCGGCGTAGTACCCAGATCACGCGGCAACTGGAACAGGACCATCGCTTCTTCAAGCGTGATGGTAGCCATGCTCTGGTCCTTGCGCAGACCGGCAAAGCGAGGTTTGTCCTCGTCGTCCTTGGTGCCGATCTGCACGAACGGACCATAACGCCCCAGGCGCACCGATACGGGTTTACCGGATTCCGGATCAATACCAATCTCGCGCGCCTGGGCGACCTCCTCTCGCGACAACTCGGCTTTCTCTTCCAGCCGCTGTTTGAATGGCCCCCAGAATTCTTCCAGCACTGGCACCCACTGTTTCTCGCCCCGCGAGATGGCATCAAGCTCGTCTTCCAGACGCGCCGTGAAGTCGTAATCGACGTACTGTGTGAAGTGATCGGTCAGGAACTTGTTAACGATACGGCCTACATCGGTCGGCGTGAATCGACGACTCTCCAGTTCCACATAATCACGAAACAGCAGCGTGGAAATGATGTTGGCATAAGTCGAAGGACGCCCAATGCCATATTCCTCAAGCATCTTGACCAGTGAGGCCTCGGTAAAGCGCGGTGGCGGTTCAGTAAAGTGCTGATCGGCATGGATATCGATCAGGTTGAGCTGTTCGCCCTCTTCCACCGGCGGCAGGCGACGATCATCCTCCTCCTGCGTGTCATCCTGTCCTTCCTGATACACCGCCATGAACCCCGGCACGACCAGAGTCGAGCCGGTAGCGCGGAAAGCATGCGCCTCGTTGCCCGGCGGGGTGAGTGTCAATGCGACGGTGTCGAATATCGCGGATGCCATTTGGCAGGCAACCGTGCGCTTCCATATCAATTCGTACAGGCGTGCCTGATCGGTCGTCAGGAAGGGCTTCATGTCATCCGGGTGGCGCGCCGCAGAGGTGGGACGAATCGCCTCATGCGCTTCCTGGGCATTCTTGGATTTCGTCTTGTAGGTACGTGGCGCCTCCGGCACCGCCTCAGGGCCATAGCGCTCGGCAATCACGGCACGCAGTTCTTCGACGGCCTCTTTGGCCAGGGTGACCGAGTCGGTACGCATATAGGAGATCAGGCCTACCGTCTCGCCGCCTATATCGATACCTTCATACAGTGACTGCGCTGTACTCATCGTGCGCTTGGTCGTAAAGCCGAGTTTGCGTGAAGCCTCCTGCTGCAGCGTCGAGGTAATGAACGGTGCCGCCGGATTGCGTTTGCGCTGTTTCTTCTCAACCTTGCTGACGTTGAGCTTTCCGGCCGCTGCCTCAGACAGGGCAGTCTCAACCTGTCTTGCACGGGTCTCATTATTGATGGTGAATTGTTCGACCTTCTCACCATCGAACTGCACCAGCTTCGCCGGAAATTGCAGGTTATCCTTGCCGACCTCTGCCTCGACCGTCCAGTATTCCCTGGCCACAAAGGCATCAATTTCATCCTCGCGCTCACAGATCAGCCGCAGGGCGGGGCTTTGTACGCGACCGGCCGATAGACCGGGACTGACCTTACGCCATAGAAGCGGGGACAGGTTAAAGCCCACCAGGTGGTCCAGCGCGCGGCGGGCCTGCTGTGCGTCGACCAGTTCGCTGGCAATTTCTCGCGGATGGGCTACCGCTTCCGCAATCGCGCTCTTGGTGATCTCATGAAACACAACGCGCGATGCCGTCTTGTCCTTGAGTGCCTTTTTCTCCAGCAGCATCTCGTACAAGTGCCAGGCGATGGCCTCACCTTCACGATCCGGGTCAGTTGCCAGCAGCAGGTTGTCGGCGCCCTTCAATGCCTTGCTGATGGCTTTGACATGCTTGTCGTTACGGTCAATGGCGGCATAGCGCATGGCAAACCCGTGCTCCGGATCCACCGCACCTTCTTTTGCCACCAGATCGCGCACATGACCGTAAGAGGCCAGCACTTCATAGTCGGGACCAAGGTATTTTTTGATCGTTTTGGCCTTGGCGGGCGACTCGACAATAACGAGATTTTTGCTCATTTAACGTTTCTGTTTATATATGCCGATGCATTAATGAAGCAGGTCTGCTTCATAGCTGTACATCATGTCTTCTAACTCAGAATAGGCCGATTTATCTTCGGACTGCCTGAACAGCACCATCAGGATCACCCATTTAAGCTGCTCCAGATCCACTTGTTCACCATCTGCCAGCGCCAGCAAGCGATCAATCACCCGCTCCCGGCCTGCAGAGTTGAGGATGCCTACCTGCTCGAGATGCAGTAAAAAGCCCTGACAATCACTCGGGATAGTTTGCTGCTCGACCGACGCATACAAGCGGATGGAACTTTTAGCCGGTGCGGTGGCATCCGCATCATCAAGCAGGGTGCTCGGTGCCAAACTATCAAGCCAGGCAAATGCGTGCTCAATTTCATTTTCTGGGAAGCCGGCCTGCTCAAGTTCCAATTTGAGATCGGCATGCCGGCTATCATCCTCAAGCTCCCCTTCGAGATAGTTCTCAAATAGATAGAGCAGTACGTCCAGCACGTTTTCCACGGCCTGTTTTCCTATTCGTCAGTCAGGACCCTTTTGAATCGCTGACGGGTTAATCATGTAGGCGCCGCCCGGAGCGCTGGATACACGGCCTTCCAGCTCCAGTATCAGCAGCATGGATGAAACCGTATCGGCGGTCAAACCACTGCGTTCCACCAGCGTATCCACCGCGACCGGAGCATGTCCCATGGCCGCCAACAGCCGCTGGTAGTCCTCATCGAGTGACGATTGCGCCCCGTTCTGCATGGCAGTCGGGCCGGCATTATCCACATTTGACCGCTCCTGTGCGAATGGGGGGCGTAATTGGTCGGCAATCTGGTCGACGATTTCTTCAAGAATATCGTCGGCCTGTTCGACCAATTTCGCGCCCTCACGGATCAACCGGTGGCAACCGCGCGCCAGCGGGTTGTGCACTGAACCAGGTATCGCGAAAACCTCTCGCCCCTGCTCCAGCGCCAGTCTTGCCGTGATCAATGAACCGCTCTTGATGGCCGCCTCGACCACCAGCACACCAATACTCATGCCACTGATAATGCGGTTGCGACGCGGAAAGTTCTCCGGCAGGGCCGTCACGCCTGGCGGGAATTCCGATACCAGCAGGCCGGTTTCAGCGATTTGTTGTGCCAGTGCCTTGTTGCGGGCCGGGTAGACCCGGTCCAGCCCGGTGCCACAAACCGCCACTGTGAAGCCATCCACTGACAGGGCGCCAGCATGCGCGGCGGCATCCACGCCCAGAGCCAGGCCACTGGTAATGACGAATCCACGTCGTGCCAGCATGGCAGCAAAGTCGTGGGCATGCTGCGTGCCATTGGGCGTCGGATTACGACTGCCGACCAGGGCAAACTGCAGATGATTCAACAAGTCAGGATCGCCAACGCAAAACAATCCCGGCGGCGGCCGTGCAATTTCCCTTAGTCGCCGCGGGTAAGCGGGTTCATGCAGCGCGATGAAGTGGTGATTCGGGGCTGCCAGCCATTCAAGATCAGCATCAACCCGACCCCAATCGGGTTCCTGCATCTGGCCAAGTCCGATCTTGTGCCAGTCGGTGACGCCGGCATCAAACGCAGTCCCGGGGTCGCCGTAATGGTCCAGCAGGCGTTGCGCGCCAGCCGGACCAAGCCCTGCTACCCGCAACAGTCCCAGCCACGGCCGCGGCTCAGTCGCCATTGCGAACCAGCTAGGCTGGCTTAACTGGAAGGTTCCGGGTTACGTATCACATCGCCCACGTTGATGTGACGTATGGAGGTCATCACCAAGCCATAGCTGATGCGCTCATAGGTTTTGAATACCATCAACTGACCGGAGATTTCCTCGGGCAGGCGAATCGGTTCACCGCCAGTAACATTCCTGTGAGCACCGCCGGGTCCATGCGGTACCCCATCACGCTTGTATTGCGGGCGCGGGTCTGCAACCAACTGCGAAGGTCGACGAATATCGAGCACATGCCCGACCT
>JBFKKS010000034.1:0-16175 GCA_041630955.1 Nevskiales bacterium | reverse complement strand
TCTTGTGCGCCGCCGTCATCTTATACATGTCGTAGATTTCGCCGTTCGAGGTCTTGCGGCCATGAAATTTCTTGCCGTACCAGGAAGCGTAGCCGCGCTGCTTGAATCCTACCGAGGTTTTCATGACATGGTAGCGTCGACCGAAGACCACGTAGGATTCCGGATTACCGGCCCTGCCTATGCGTTCATCGCGCACCTGAGCATCGGACACCCGGTCAAGCGCCACCGGTCCGCCGATGGGCGGGCCGTCCTTGGTGATATGTATGGGTTGACCACCGCAACCGGCGATCACAAGGCAGAGTCCGGCAAGCGCTAGCATGGCAGGATGACTAGCTTGCCGCCTTGCGAATGGATTGACTGAGTTGGTATACCGCCATTGCATATTTCACCCGTGGGTTGTACGACATGATGGCATAGAAATTGTTGAATGCCACCCAGTATTCGGGGCCATTAATTCCTTCCAGTTCCAGAATGCCAACTGGCGTGTTCGGGTCAACCATGGGTAGACCGCTGACATCGATCCCGCGGGCTTTAAGATCCGCCAGGGTCAGTGTGGCCTGTTTAACATTCACATCGATACCGGTTAACAGCCGTGGTGAGACCTGGATGCGGCTGGCGACCGCTTCGCCGCGCTTCCAGCCCCTGCCATTACCCAGGTAGTTGACGAAGTAATTGGCCGCGCTGCCGATCGCATCAACCTTGTTCCAAAGGTCGGTTTTGCCATCCCCGTCGAAATCCACGCCCAGGCGCAGGTAATTGCTGGGCATGAACTGTGGCACGCCCATCGCGCCGGCATAGGAGCCACGCACGTTAGTGATGTCCAGATTGTGTTTGCGCGCCACCAGAAACAGGTGCAGTAGCTCGTTGTAGAAGAAAGCAGAGCGGGTGGGGTGGTCAAAGCCCTGCGTCGCCAGCGCATCGAGAATGCGGTGCTTACCGGTGTAGTTGCCATACAGGGTTTCCACGCCAATGATTGCGGTAATCAGTTCAGGCGGTACGCCGTAGCGGGTCTGCGCGACCCCAAGTGGCTGGGCATGTGCTTTTTTAAACGCGACGCCATCGGCGATGCGCTTGGGTGTAAGGAAAATCTTGCGGTACTCGTACCAGGGTTTGACCTTTTCGGCTGACTGCTTTTCGGCCTTGATGAGCTTGGGGATTTTATCTGCATCTTCAAGTACTTCCAGGACCCATTCACGATTAAAGCCGTGTTTGGTGACCAATTCATTGACCAGGCCGGCCGCCTTGGGGTGATCATCGTAGTCGGCTTGCGCGGGGAGGCTAAAGGCCAGCAGGACAAGGGCAGTTGGGAAAAGGCGCATAAGTTAATCCGATAATAATTTTCGATGACTGTTAATGGACATGAGGATACCGAAACTGGCCAGAAGCATGACCATTGCAGTGCCGCCATAGCTCACCAGCGGTAAAGGTACGCCCACCACGGGCAAAATGCCTATCACCATGCCGATGTTGACAAATACATAGACAAAGAAGGTAAGGGAAATACTCCCTGCCAGTAGCCGCTGGAAACTATCCTGGCTTCGATGAGCGATGGTCAGGCCACGCAGGACGATCATGGCGTACAGCCCCAGCAACAGGATGACGCCGAGTAATCCGGCTTCCTCGGCAAATACGGCAAAAATAAAGTCCGTGTCGCTTTCAGGCAGGAAATTGAGTTTCGCCTGGGTCCCGTTCAGCCAGCCCTTGCCGAACAGGCCCCCCGATCCGATTGCAATCTTGCTCTGGGTGATGTGGTAGCCCGCGCCGGCCGGGTCACGGGCCGGGTTGATAAAGGTCAGCACGCGTTCCTGTTGGTATTCGTGCATGTTGAACCAAAGTAGTGGCAGGCAAGCTGCCGCCACTGCGCCAAGAATACCGATCACGCGCCAGCGCAGCCCCCCCAGGTAGAGTACAAAGGCACCGGCACAGGCAATCAGCAGGGAGGTGCCCAGATCGGGCTGGCGGGCCACGAGCAGGGTAGGGATGGCGATCAGAATCGATGCCGCAAACAGGTCGCGCAGACGAATGGGGCAGGGGCGCTTGTGTAAATACGCGGCGATGGCTATCGGCATGGCCAGCTTCATGAACTCGGAGGGCTGAAAGCGCACGACCTTGAGATCCAGCCAACGCTGCGCTCCCTTGGACTCGTCACCCAGGATAAGCACCATTACCAGCAAGACGGTGAATCCGATAAAGGCCCAGGGTGCCAGAACGCGTATCCACCCCGGCGGGAACTGGGCAAGCGTAATCATGGCCAGGAAACCAATGCCCAGGCGGGCCAGCTGGCTGATCATGACGGCTTGGTTTTGTCCTGATGCGCTATAAAGGACACACAGGCCGACTCCACAGGTCACCAAGATAAGGGCTAAAAGCTTGCCGTCCAGACGCCGGCGCAGCAGCCAGGCGTTCAGACTGAAGCTGTTTTCGCGTGGTTCGTTCACTGGGCCTCCGTGGGGACTTCAGGGAGAGGGACGGGCTTGCCTTCCAGGTAGGCATCCAGAATCAGGCGCGCGATGGGAGCGGCCACAGACCCTCCACTACCGCCGTGTTCGACCAGCACGGCGAGCGCTATTTTAGGGTCTTCAAGCGGTGCAAACGCCACGAACAGGGCATGGTCACGCTCCTCCTTGGGCTTGTCGTAGTTCTTGACGGCGTATTTTTCGTCTTGACGCATCGCCATTACCTGCGAGGTGCCGGTTTTCCCGGCCGTTCGGTAGGCAGCGTTAAGGCCAACGCTTCTGGCTGTGCCATGCGGCGCATTGGTGACATCTTCCATGGCCTCGATTACCCAGTCCCAGTACTGGTCATTACTGAGCTTGACTTCGGGTAATGCCTCGTTGGGCAGATTACTGATTTTCCCGGTTGCCGCTTCTTCAGTTGCCAGCAGGATGTGTGGTCGCAGTCGCTGGCCACGCAAGGCGATAGTGGAGACCATATGTGCAAGTTGCAGCGGGGTGGTGGTCATATAGCCTTGTCCGATGCCCACGCTCACGGTTTCGCCCTGGTACCAGGGCTGGTTGAGTTGGCGGCGTTTCCACTCACGGGAGGGCAGCACGCCGCGTTTCTCTCGCGGCAGGTCCACGCCCGTCACCTGACCGAGGCCGAAACGCTGGCTGAAATCGTGAATCCGGTCTATGCCCAGATCAATCGCCAGCTTGTAGAAAAAGATATCGCAGGACTGGGTAATCGCGTATTGCATATCGACCGTGCCATGCCCTTGGCGTTTCCAGTCACGATAACGGTGTTTGCTGTTGGGCAGCATGAAGTACCCAGGGCAGTATTCCTTGTGCTTATGCCCTCTCAAACCTAATTCCAGTCCTGCCAGTGCCATCATCGGTTTGACTGTTGACCCTGGCGGGTACTGACCCTGCAGGGCACGGTTGTAAAGCGGACGGGCTGGGTTGTTGTTGAGGGCATTAAAGCTGGCGTGGTCTATACCGTGCACAAACAGGCCTGGATCAAAGTTGGGTCGGCTTACCAGCGCCAGAATGCCTCCCGTTCTGGGGTCGATGGCCACGACTGCACCATCCTGATCGCCCATGGCTCTTTCTGCGGCGATCTGGAGTTTAGCATCCAGTGTCAGGTAGAGGCTGTCACCTTGTACGGGGCGCTGGTATTGCAGTTCTCGCAGGGTACGCCCTACCGCATTGGTCTCAAGAATCTTGAAGCCGGGTTTACCATGCAGGCGTGTTTCATGACTGTACTCCACGCCCACCTTGCCGATTTCCTGTGTGCCCTGATAAAGACGGGCATCCAGCTTCTGGAGTTCCTGTTCGGTGATGCTGCCAACGTAACCCACCACGTGGGCGCCTGCATGGTCTAAAGGATAGTGGCGACTGAGCGCGGCGTGGACATCAACGCCGGGAAAGCGGTGCCGGTTGACTTCGAAGCGCGCCACCTCGGTGGCGGTAAGTTGATTCCTTAGTACTACGCCCCTGAATTTTGGTGTTCTCTGCCTGCGCTTGTGAAAAAGTTCGATGTCGTTGGGCTTGATTTCGATTATCTGGGCCAGGCGTTCCAGCACGATTTCCAGGTCATCAACCCGCTCGGGTACCACTTCGAGTCGATAGGAGGGCAGGTTCTCAGCCAGTAACACACCATTACGGTCAAAAATGAGGCCGCGTACAGGTGGCACGATGGCAACTCGCATGCGGTTGTCATCTGAGCGGGTGTCGTAGTAACTGTGTTGGATGACCTGCAGCCATGTCAGGCGTCCCAGTAGTATGGCTACCAGGCCCAGTGTGCCAATGGCGGCGACAAGTGCCCGGCGTGAGAAGATGCTTTTCTCAGCGGCGCTGTTTTTTAGCCTGCCCTCAGCCTCCATGCTTGAATGCGAGCCGTACGGCTAATGCCGAACGGTGCTGCGAAAGGGCAGCAACAGGGAGCACAATAATGGCCAGCACAACGCTGTCGATACGATTGGCAACCACCGCCACATGGTGTCGGCCTCGCGGCCACTGACCCCGTCCATCCAGAAGAGGATGAATTCGTACAAGCCGAGAAGAGGTGCCAGCACCAGTCCCTGCTGCCACCAGGGAAACATGCGCATACTGTCGCGCAGTTTGGCAATCACATAGCAGATCAGTACAAAGGCAAAGGCGTGCTGACCCAACAGGCTGCCCGAAAGAACATCAACCATGATTCCCAGCAACATGGCGGCGAGCAATCCAAATGCTGTTGGCAGGAACTGGGTCCAGTAGATCGCGACAAGTAACACCAGGGCTGGCCGCGCTGCGCTGATTGGGTCAGGTAACGGCATGTGCGAGAGTATGAGTGCCACTAACAGGCTCAACAGAACGATATAACCGGGGTAATGGTCCTTGCGACTCATGGGGCGGGTACTTTACTGGCTGGGGTCGACGCTTCATCCGCTTTTGCGACGGACTCGGTTTTGACATCGACGTTCTGTACTAACAGTACTTCACGACCGTGCTGGGTCTGTGCCGCTGGTTTGGCATAGATTTCGAGGAATTCCTCGCCAGGGTGGTGATGGATTTCACTTATCACGCCCACCGGGTAGCCGGCGGGGTAGCGCCCCCCAAGGCCCGAGGACACCAGGAGATCACCCTCTTGTACATCGGCGTTAGCGGGCAGGTATGGCAGGATCAACCGGTCGAGTTGCCCCTGTCCCTGGGCGATGGTACGTAGGCCATTGCGATTGACTTCCACAGGAATGCTGTGATTCGGGTCAGTAATGATGAGGGCTGAAGAGGTGAGCATGTTGACAGAAACAATCTGTCCCAGAATGCCGTGTGCATCAATCAGGGGCTGGCCTTCGAACACCCCATCCAGCTCGCCCTTGTTGAGTTTGACGTGGTGACGATAGGGATCGTTACTGGTTCCGAGAATCTCAGCGATCAGCATTTCTTCGCGCAGGTTCTTGGATGAACTGAGAAGGGCCCGAATACGCATATTCTCGGCCTCAAGGGCGGCCATTTTCTGCATGCGCCCCAGCAGAAGCAGGCGTTCCTGCTTCAGGCCATCGTTCTCATCCAGCAGATCTGCACGAGAACTCAGGTGTTGACCCATGTCCTTAATATGGCGGGGCGTGGAAGCCAGCCATTCTATAGGCCCAAGTGCAGTCGCCAGGGTAGAGCGAATTGGGTTGAGGCTATCCGTTGAATGGTCGGCATACATTAATGCCGATGAAAGCGTCAGGCACAGCAATAGCTTGAGCGTAAGCGAAGGCCCGCGTATGAACAACGGTTTGTCATCGTCACGGTAGCTTTCCATGTCGTCCGCAGAGCCGTACGTGCCTTACCCGGCCGTCAGCCAAGATGGATTTGAATTGACGCGAACCGGCATTGTCACTTGTTTCCAGCCTGTGTCCTGCACAAAGTCCAGCGATATGTCCTGATTATGCACGATTTCGGTGCATAAATACTAGATGTTGTGTCAAACGTCCGTTAATCGATGGCGAAAGCACCACTACCTTTGCGATCCATCATTTCGAGCATGGCACCGCCGCCACGGGCGACACAGGTGAGGGGATCGTCAGCAATGATGACTGGCAGTCCGGTTTCTTCACTGATCAACTTGTCAATATCGGTCAGCAAGGCGCCGCCGCCAGTGAGGACAATCCCGCGCTCGGCGACGTCAGAGCCCAATTCCGGCGGGGTGGATTCCAATGCGGTCTTTACGGCGGTAATGATGTTTTGCAATGGTTCCTGCAATGCATCGAGTACTTCGTTGCTGTTCAGGGTAAAGCTGCGTGGCACACCGGCCGACAGGTGACGCCCAACCACTTCCAGTTCCATGACTTCATGGCCCGGAAAGGCGGTACCGATGCGGTGCTTGATCATTTCGGCGGTGGATTCGCCAATCAGCATGTTGTACTGACGACGGACGTAATTGATGATTGCCTCGTCAAACTTGTCGCCACCAACCCGGCAAGAGGCTGCGTACACAATACCGTTGAGGGAAATGACGGCCACTTCTGAGGTGCCGCCACCGATGTCCAGTACCATCGAGCCGCGGGCCTCGCCGATCGGGATGCCGGCGCCAATGGCAGCAGCAACCGGTTCTTCAACCAGGTAGACCTTGCGGGCACCGGCGTTAAGTGCGGATTCCCGGATTGCGCGACGCTCGACCTGTGTCGAACCGTAGGGCACACATACCAGTACGCGTGTCATCGGGCGCAGGAAACGCTTGGACTGCACCTTGCGAATAAAATGCTGGAGCATTTTTTCCGTCACGGTAAAGTCGGCGATTACGCCATCCTTGAGCGGGCGAATGGTCGTGATGTGATGGGGAGTGCGTCCCAGCATGCGCTTTGCGTCCATACCGACCGCGTCGATACGCTTCTCACCGCGACTGTCCGTGCGAACAGCCACAACGGACGGTTCATTCAGCACGATACCCTGATCGCGTGCATAGATAAGAGTATTGGCAGTGCCCAGGTCGATGGACAGGTCGTTGACCAGGAAACCCCGGAAATTATTCGACATCGTGCTCAAGTTCTCCCTAACTGGTAGCGCAAATGGTGCTAGTAGCCACCTGACAGCCTAATTGGTGTATGCGCCGTTGTGATCGGTTGGTTAAGTCTTGACCGACTATGGCGCTGAAAAGCGGGCAATGTAGCAACCGGCTGGGGTTTGGGCAAGCCCGGTTCTATGCTAAGTTGTGCGGCTTCTTGCGGCCCGCTGCGCCGTGTTGCCCGCGCCCGCGACTTACGGTGCTGGCCAGTCACGACATCACGTAAGCCAAGCGCATGAATCCATGAGTATTTCCAAATCGTTATTGTTATTGCTGACCATGATGAGACTGCCCTATGAGCCTGTCTGACAAACAAGTGAGAGATGTTGCCCAATTGGCACGCCTGGCCCTTGCTGAGGATGATGTGCCGCGCTATGCCGCCGAGTTAAGCAAGATCCTGGACCTGGTTGGCCAGCTTGAGCAGGCGCCGACCGATGCCGTTACCCCGATGGCACATCCGCTGGACATTAAACAACGGTTACGTGCTGACGTTGTGACAGAAAGTGATCAGCGGGAGCGCTTTCAGGCAATTGCGCCTGCTGTAGAAGCTGGGGTTTACCTCGTGCCGCGCGTGATCGAGTAGGAACCAGCTGATGCACTTTACTTCTATTAAGGCTCTGGCTGCAGGGCTACGTAATAATGACTATTCCAGTCGCGAACTGACCGAGGCCGCATTGGCCCGAATACAGACCCGCGATACTGAACTCAACAGCTTCGTCACCCTTAGCGCCGAGCAGGCACTGGCCACGGCCGATGCGGCAGATCAACGCCTGGCAGGCGGTGACAGCAATCCCTTGCTGGGTATTCCGATGGCCCACAAGGATATCTTCTGTACCCAGGGTGTGCGCACGGCCTGCGGTTCAAAGATGTTGGACAATTTCATCGCTCCTTACGATGCGACCGTGGTCGAACAACTGGCCGCTGCAGGCATGGTGATGCTGGGCAAGACCAACATGGACGAATTCGCAATGGGTTCTTCCAATGAAACCAGCTTTTATGGTCCGGTCAGAAACCCCTGGGATACCAGCAAGGTACCTGGGGGCTCATCGGGTGGGTCTGCCGCAGCAGTGGCGGCGGGTCTGGTGCCATTTGCAACGGGTACGGATACCGGTGGCTCTATTCGCCAGCCCGCAGCGCTGTGCGGTATTACCGGCGTCAAGCCGACCTATGGACGGGTATCGCGTTGGGGCATGATCGCCTTTGCCTCCAGCCTGGATCAGGCCGGGGTGTTCACCCGCAGTGCTGAAGATGCGGCGCTGGCGCTGGGCGCGATGGCGGGTTTCGATGCCCGGGATTCCACCAGTGCAGATCGAGCTGTGCCGGACTACTGCGCTACGTTGGGTGACTCAGTCAAAGGCCTGCGTATCGGCCTGCCGCGGGAATATTTTGCCGAGGGGCTGGACGATAGCGTTCGTGATTGCATAGAGCAGGCGGTGGCTGAGTTTCGTGCACTCGGGGCCGAGGTGATTGACATCAGCCTGCCTAATACCGCGCTGGCGGTACCGACTTATTACGTGGTCGCACCGGCCGAGGCCTCATCCAACCTGTCTCGCTTCGATGGGGTGCGCTACGGCTATCGCTGTGATGAACCGGCTGACCTGGAAGATCTTTACAAGCGCTCGCGTGGCGAAGGTTTTGGGCGAGAGGTTCAGCGCCGCATCATGGTGGGTACTTATGCGTTGTCGGCCGGCTACTACGATGCTTATTATCTCAAGGCACAAAAGGTGCGTCGATTGATCAGCGACGACTTCAAGAGCGCCTTTGATAAGGTCGATGTGATCATGGGGCCAACCACCCAGGGCACGGCCTTTGGCCTCGGAGAGAAGATGGATGATCCGGTGTCGATGTATCTGAATGATATCTACACCATCCCCGCTAATCTCGCGGGCCTGCCCGGGCTTTCGGTTCCGGCCGGTTTCGTAAATGGTTTGCCGGTCGGTTTGCAGATGATCGCGCCTTGGTTCGAAGAGGGACGCATGCTCAATGTGGCGCACCAGTACCAGCAGGTGACTGACTGGCACCAGCGCCCACCGGAGGGCTTCCAATGAGTGCATGGGAAACCGTGATAGGGCTGGAAGTCCATGTCCAGCTCAAGACGAAAAGCAAGATATTTTCCGGTTCGTCAACTGACTATGGTGCCGAGCCGAACCGGCAAGCCAGTGCGATTGATCTGGGCATGCCGGGAGTATTGCCGGTGCTGAATGAAGAAGCTGTGAGAATGGCCTGTAAATTCGGCCTGGCAATCAATGCAGCAATCACGACGGATTCAGTGTTTGCACGCAAACATTATTTCTATCCTGATTCTCCAAAGGGCTATCAGATCAGCCAGTATGAATTGCCGATTGTCGGCAAGGGCCAGCTTGAGATTACGCTTGAGGACGGTAGTACGCGAAATATTGGCGTGACCCGGGCACATCTTGAAGAAGACGCAGGCAAGTCAGTGCACGAAGGCTTTGAGGGTGCCAGTGGTATCGACCTGAATCGGTGCGGTACAGCCCTGATCGAAGTGGTCTCGGAACCTGAAATGCGTAATGCCAGAGAGGCCGTGGCTTATTTGAAGAAACTGCATTCGCTGGTGACTTACCTGGAAATTTGTGACGGCAATATGCAGGAAGGGTCATTCCGTTGTGATGCCAATGTTTCGGTCCGTCCGCAGGGTAGCAGCGAGTTTGGTACACGTACCGAGACCAAGAATCTCAATTCTTTCCGCTTCGTTGAAAAGGCCATTAACTACGAGATTGAACGTCAGATAGATGTCATCGAGTCTGGTGGTACGGTGGTTCAGGAGACGCGCCTGTTTAATCCTGCTACGGGCGAGACGCGCACCATGCGGAGCAAGGAAGAAGCCAATGATTACCGCTATTTTCCTGATCCTGACCTGCTTCCGGTCTTCCTGGAAGATGCTTTTTTAGCCGGGTTACGTGCTGATCTTCCGGAATTGCCGGATGCCAAACGCGCCCGTTTCGAGGCTGATTACGGCCTGCCGCGAGCCGATGCCGAGCAGTTGACCGCAACACGTGAATTGGCCGATTACTACGAAGCGGTTGCGGAGCAGGTGCAGGATGTCCGTCAGGCTGCCAACTGGGTGACCGGCGAACTGTCGGGTTACCTGAACCGGGACGGCCTGGAGATCAGCGCCAGTCCGCTAACCGCGCAAGCACTGGCAGGCCTGCTTAAGCGCATGGAAGACAACACCATTTCGGGCAAGATCGCCAAGGAGGTTTTCGAGGCCATGTGGAATGGTGAGGGCGATGCCGATGCGATTATCGAGGCCCGGGGGCTAAAACAGATAACGGATAGTTCGGCGATCGAACCGATTATTGATGAGGTTATCGCCGCCAATCCGGGTCAGGTGGAACAGTATCGAGCCGGCAAGGAAAAGCTGATGGGCTTCTTCGTGGGTCAGGTGATGAAGGCCACCCAGGGCAAGGCGAGTCCCGGCGAAGTCAATCGACTGCTGCAGGCCAAGCTAAAGGATTAAACCATGTCGGAAATTGTGTTCAAGGATCGGGTCAGGCTCGAGGTACGGGACCAGATCGCCTATGTGGCACTGGCACGGGCAGACAAGTACAACGGTCTGGATCTGGATATGCTTGAGGCGCTGGTTGAGGCAGCCCGGCATGTTGGTAAAGATCGTTCGATTCGTGCTGTCATTCTTTCAGGCGAGGGCAAGGTGTTCTGCGCTGGCCTGGATTTTGGCAAGGTCATGAAACAGCCGGCCAGGGTGCTCAAGGCTTTTGCGAAGTTCGGGATCAAGCATACCAACCTGTTCCAGGAGGCTTGCTGGGCGTGGCGTAAGTTACCCATACCCGTTATCGCCGTGACGCATGGGCGCTGTTATGGCGGTGGTTTCCAGATCGCCATGGCCGCGGATTTCCGCTTCAGTACGGCGGATTGCCTGTTTTCCGTGATGGAGATCAAATGGGGACTGATCCCGGATATGACGGGTACGGTCAGTCTCAGGGAACTGTTGCCCATGGATGTGGCCAAGGAACTCACCATGACGGGGCGTGAGTTCGACGGTATCGAGGCCAAGGCACTGAACCTGGTGACGGGTCTGGCGGAAGACCCGATGCTCGCGGCGGAGGCCCTGGCTGACCAGATCAAAACCCGCTCGCCCGACGCGATTGCGGCGGCCAAGGCATTGTTTGAGCAGACCTGGCTTGCCGGTGAGGGCGAGGCATTCAATATTGAAAGCAAGATCCAGTTCAAGCTGTTGCGTGGCAGCAACCAGCGTGAGGCCATGAAGGCCAATTTCGAAAAACGCAAGCCGGCATTCAAACCACGCGGTATCCGGTTCTAACCAACCTTGCCAGGTCTTAGTCATCTCCATGTCTGAATCGTCGTCACAAGGGGTTCTTACTTCTTTCCTGTTTCCCGAACTATCCATTCGTGGTGCGCTGGTGCAGATTGAATCGGGCTGGGCCGAGTGGCGACTAAAGCGGCACTACCCCGATACGGTTGCCCGCATGTTGGGGCAGGCGATGGCGGCCGCGCCGCTGTTGGCGGCCAGCCTCAAGTTTGAGGGCAAATTGTCACTGCAGGCGGAGGGCGACGGCGCGGTTCCGTTGCTACTGGTGCAGGCCACTCATGACCTCGAGGTGCGTGGTATGGCGCGATTCAATGGTGAAATAGGAGGGGCTGCCAGTCCGGCCATGTTTGGCAATGGGCGTCTGGGTATGATTCTGGAGCCGGAAAGGGATGGGCAGCGCTACGAGGCCATGGTGCCGCTGGCCGGGGAAACCCTGGGGGCATGTCTGGCAGGCTACTTTAGTCAGTCAGAGCAACTCGATACACGGGTCCAGCTGGCTGCGGACGATACTCGGTTGGCAGGTATTTTGCTGCAAAAGATGCCTTCTGCAGAATCGGATGATGCTGACGCCTGGCCGCGATTGCTCGCATTATCAGAGACCCTCACAGAGTCAGAGCTACTCAGCCTGCCGGTTGAGCAGCTAATACACCGCTTATTCCATGAGGAAGAGGTCGCGGTATTTGATCCGCGCAGGGTAAGCCTGAGTTGTAGCTGCAGTCATGCCCGCACTTCCGGTTTGTTACTCGGTATGGGTGAGAGCGAAGTGCGCAGTATTCTCGAAGAGCAGGGCGAGGTGGAAATGGAGTGCGGTTTCTGTGGCGCTCAGTACGTTTACCTGCCAAGTGATGTCGAGCAGTTATTCAGTGCAGAACAGGCCGAGCCTGAATCTGAGCTGCGGCATTAATCTGCGACTGCCCACATAAAAAGGCCGGCAAAGCGCCGGCCTTTTTGTTTACAGGGAGGCCGGTTTACTGCCAGACAACCTTGTCGCGCCCTGCTGCGACACACTGTTGCACCAGGTCTCCGTATCGGTCTTCGACCTCGTTACGCTTGATTTTCATGGTAGGAGTAAGCAGACCGTTGTCGATTGTCCAAGGCTCATTACAGACGCCGATGCTGCTGATGAGTTCATGGGCCTCCAAGGTGGCGTTCACTTCCTTCAAAGAAGCCAGCAGGCTGGCTTCCACAGCAGCCCTGTCCTTGCTTCTGCCATCCTCGGACAGGGACACCACAAGTACCGGTTGCTTGAGCCCGGCACCGATCATGCACAGAGCCTCAATATCGGAATTGTTGCCAAACTTGCCTTCGATTGGCGCCGGTGCAACGTATTTGCCCTTTTCAGTCTTGAATATGTCTTTGACGCGACCGGTGATGTACAGATAGCCATCTTCGTCAATGCGACCACGGTCACCGGTGTGCAACCAGCCATCGGCATCAATGTCCTCGGCAGTTTTATCCGGCTGTTTGTAATAGCCGAGCATGGTGGCGTCACTGCGAGTCAAAATCTCGCCATCTTCTGCGATCATCGCTTCCGAGTTGGGCACGGCCTGTCCGACTGATCCAAAGCGATGTTTGCCGGGGCGGTTTATGAAGGCATAAGCGGTGTTTTCAGACATCGCATAACCCTCGTGAATGGTAATGCCCATCTTGTGCCACCACTCCAGGGTGGATACCGAGATTGGCGCGGCGCCACTGGCGGCCAGGCGTACGTTATGCAAACCCAGTGCGGTGAGGATTTTTTTCCTCACCATGCCGCCAAGAATGGGAATGCTGAGCATGCGATCCAGTTTCTTCTGCGGCATCTTTTCAAGGATGCCATGCTGCATACGTATCCACACGGCGGGGACGGCCACAAAGATGGACGGGGCCACTTGCGGAAGCTGGACCGGGAACTTCTTGAGATCTTCCAGGAAGCTGACCACGCAATGGTTGTAGAGACTGCTCATCTCAACGACCAGTCGCTCAAATATGTGCGCCAGAGGCAGGTAGGAGAACAGCCGTTCCTGGCCAAGCTCGATGGCTTCTGAAGCGCCGACAATGGCTGTGGCGACATTGCGATAGCTCAGGGTAACGCCCTTGGGGTTACCGGTTGTGCCAGAGGTGTAGACCAGGGTAAAGATGTCATCCAGGTCGGGAACAGGATTGCCGGCCATGGGTTCATTGGCGGCCAGCAGGTCTTTCCAGCTTAAGTCTCCGGGCGCCACATCGTCATATGGCATGGTGATCCGGGTACAACCCTCCGGAATGCCATTGGTAATGCATTCCGGATCATCCATCGGGCCAATGAAGATGGCCTTGGCTTCGCAATGGCTGAGAATGTAATTAACCGTTTCGGTGGCTTGCTTGGGATACAGGCCGACGCTGATAAGGCCATTCATCTGGATGGCGAGGTCAGCCATGAACCAGTGCGCCGTATTCCGACCGGCGATGGCGACGCAGCTGCCTTTCGGCAGTTCAAGGCTTGCTATGGCGCTGGCGATACGACGTACCTGGCCTGCCACTTCAGCCCAGCTATATTCCTGCCACTCCCCGTTGACGGGTTGGCGAAGATAAACATCATTGGGTGTTTCTTTTTCCCATTGGTAAAACATCTCAATGGGTGTCTTGAGTGGTTTCTGCATGACTCACCTGGTTGCTGGTTTGTTTTTAGCCAACCCGTCACAGCGGGTGGCAGTCTCCCTTCAGGCTGCGTCACATTTGCTGCAAATCGCAACCCTCAAGCCACGACTTTAATGCCTATCCTGACTCTGCGCCAGTAAATGCGTGAGGGCCACTATTCCGACATAAAAAAAAGGGCCGGTAAAACCGGCCCTTGGGAGTGGTGTCGACTAGCGGCTGAAGCTAGGCTGCCTCGGCTACTGTATCTGTGGATGCTAGCAAACCGGCGTTGATATCGAAGGGGAACACATCCACTTCAATGGCGGCCAGCCGCGCCTCACGCTGTTCATTAATCAACGCCAGTTCGTCGGCGGTGATAATGCCAGCGGTGGCCGCCTCGGCAGCCAGTTCCTCAGCATGCCCGCGTGGCAGCGTGCGAGCCTTCTGGGCGGCCGTAATCTTGTCCAGAGCCGGCTGGGCCTCACAGACCAGTCGGAAGGCCTTGCGCAGACGGCCTGCACCGGCCTTGTCTTCCGGCACCTGTGCCACACCGTTGGTGATGCGGTCATAGGTGGGGCTCAGCGACTGTATGCTTCTTGCGGCATCCTGATATTGCTGATCTTTGGGACCCGTGCCAATTGGATTAATGCGTAGCCACAAGCGGCCCACGGTGCGCAGCCACAAGCCGATGACAGGCGCATCAAAGTTGGCGTAGATGCCTTCAAAGCCTTCCTGGATCTTGGCCATGGCCGTATCCATTGCAAATCGGACAACGGGTAAATCAGCTTCCTGTCTGCCTTCAACTTCCCAGCGTTGCAGGGTCGCAAAACCCATGTACATCCAGGACAGCACGTCTGCATAGCGGCCGGTTAACCGGCCACGGGCCTTGAGCTTGCTGCCCATTAGCATCATCGCCATGTTGGTCAGCAGGCCGAAGCGCGCTGCGGACCAGCTCAGACGACGGAAATAAGTGGCCGTTGGCCCGGAGACCGGCGAACCTGCGCTATAGCCGCGGGTGAAGCCACGCACAACAACGCGAGCGAAGGTCATGCCTATATGCCCCAACCAGGCCAGCAGGTTTTTGCGGAAGGCGGGTACGTTTTCGGCTTCAACGGCGGCCAGTACATTCTGCGCGTAGGGATGGCAGCGAGTAGCGCCCTGACCAAAGATCATCAGTGTGCGCGTCATGATGTTGGCACCTTCCACGGTAATGGAGACCGGTGCAGCCTGGTAGCCTATGCCAGCAATATTGTTGGGCCCCTGCATGACGCCAGAGCCAGACAATACGTCCATGCTGTTCACGGCACATTCCCGGGCGATCTCGGTAGTCTGTTGTTTCAGAATCGCCGATAGCACAGGCGGGGCAATCCCCTTGTCCAGTGCATTCAAAGTGTATTTGTGCGCGGCATCTGTCAGATAGGCCATGCCTGCAATGCGTGCGATAGGGACTTCAACGCCTTCCATCTGGCCAATCGGCATGCCGAACTGCTGGCGTACCATTGAGTAGGCGCCGGTGACCGCTGCGGCTGCCTTGGCACCACCCACGCCACCGGCAGGCAGGGAAACAGCACGGCCACCGGCCAACTGTTCCATGAGCATGCGCCAGCCCTGGCCTGCGTATTCCACACCGCCGACGATATCGCCCACCGGCACGACCACGTCCTTACCGATGATGGGTCCATTGTAGAACGGGTCGCCGACCGGCCAGTGGCGGTCGCCATTGGTCAGGCCGGGGGTGCCTTTCTCTACGAGTACCACGGTAATGCCGACATTCTCACCTTTACCTAACAGGTTGTCGGGATCGCGCAGTACGGTAGCCACGGAGATGAGGTTCGCAATCGGCGCCATGGTGATATAGCGCTTGCGGAAGTTCATGCGAATCTTGATTTCGCCGTCACTGTCCTTGAATACTTCACCGTCGGCCTTGATTGAAGCCGCATCCGAGCCGGCAGTGGGCTCGGTCAGGCCAAAGCAGGGGACGAATTCACCGGTGGCCAGCTTGGGCAGGTAATGCTTTTGCTGGGCCTCGGTGCCGTAGTGTTGAAGCAGCTCGGCCGCACCCAGTGAGTTGGGGATCACCACCATGGTGCCGACACCCGGGCAGTACGGGCTTATCTTGCCCATGATCGCAGCACGGGCCGAAGGAGAGAAGCCAAGGCCACCCCACTTCTTGTCGATAATCATGCCCAAGAATCCCTGGTCCTTGATGAACTGGAATATTTCATCGGGCACCTGGCCCGTACGACTGATCATCGAGGGGTCTACCAAGCGACAGAGCTCTTCGGTCGGGCCG